>JAGAEF010000135.1 GCA_017613255.1 Lentisphaeria bacterium | reverse complement strand
TCCCCGCCAGCTGCGAAGGCGACGTCCCCGGAGCGGTCACCATGGCGATGCTCAAAGCGCTTGCCGGAGGCGGGATCCCGCTGTTCGTTGACTTGATCTCTTACGATGAGAAGGAAAACACCGGAGTCGTCTGGCACTGCGGCGCGGCCCCCGTTTCGCTCTGCCGCAAATTCGAGGAAACCGAATACCGGCTCCACTTCCGGGTGGACGGCGGCGACAAGAAAGGCGTCACCAACGACTTCTCGCTCAAAGCGGGTCCGGTCACGCTGGCCAAACTGGATCAGGACACAGACGGTCATTTCCGGATGCTGATCGCCAAAGGCGAAGCGATCGACACAGAACCGTTCATCCGCGGCAATCCGCTGACGATCCGGTTCGAAGCCCCGATCAGAAATCTCATCGATACCATTATGCTCAAGGGCTTCGAACACCATTACACCGTGATCCATGGGGATGTCAAGGAGGAACTTTTGCAATATTGTGCATGGATGGATATAGAACCTGTTACGCCGGAGGAAAAACCATGAAAAAAATCCTGAATGTGGGAGTCGTCGGACTGGGAAGGATCGGAAGAAATCATCTGAAGGAAATTTCTTCCCTGCCGGAGCAATTCAAAATCGTTGCCGGAGCGGACCACGATCCGAAACGCCTGAACGAGCTCTGCCCGAAAGAATTGTCAGACGCGGCTAAATATGCCTCGCTTGATGAGATGCTGAAACATCCGGGGCTGGACATGGTCACAATCGGCACCCGGCATCCCGATCATGTGCCGATGGCGATCAAGATTCTGAAAGCAGGCAAGATCGCCGTGGTGGAAAAACCGACCGCCACGAGCGTGAAGGAATTCGATTCCATGCTGGCAGTCGCGAAAAAGCATCCGCATAAACTTTTCCTGCGTCACAACCGCCGTTTCGAGCCCGCATTCGTCAAGGTAAAGGAGTTGATGGATTCCGGGTTGATTGGAGAGGTGCAGTACATCAAACTCTGCCGGAGCGTCCGGTTCTGCCGCCGCAACGACTGGATGACCATGCCCGAATTCTACGGCGGACTGCTTTCCAACTGGGGGCCCCACCTGATCGATCAGGCGCTCCAGCTGCTGGAATCCCCGGTAAAGGACCTTTGGGCGGATATCCGTCATGTGGTCTCCATCGGAAAAGGCGACGACCATTTCAAGATCATTTTGAAATCGGAAAACAACCGGCTTGCCGATATCGAAGTTTCCGGAGCCAACGCCGCCCTGCCCGGGCGGGAAATGGAGATCATCGGAAGCAAAGGCGCCATCTGCTTCGAAGGAGGTAAAATTTCCGCTAGATACATCGATCCCTGCGTGACGCTGAAAAAGCTCAAACCGCATCCGGAAAATCCGCCGCTTGCCTACGGGAATTTCGAGGAACAGCTCTATTTCGTGCAGTCCGAATTCCAGCTGCCGGAAATCACGCAGATCGTGCTCTGGAATCACCTCTATGACGAAGCGGTCAACCATATCCCCTCCCCCCTGAAACTGGAAGAGGGCCGGGAAGTGGTCCGCATCACCGAAGAGGCATTCAAGTTCTGCGGGATGGATCCAACTTCCCTGATAAGAAAGTCGGCGGACAAATCCGGCAAAAACACCGGGAAAGGAAAGACAAAATGAACAGGATCCATGTAACGATCTGGAACGAATACCGGCATGAACAGGCGGATTCCCCCGCCGGAGAATACATCCGGAAGATCTATCCCGCGGGGATCCACGGGTTCCTTGCGGACCATCTCGCCGCGGACGACCTGACGATCACCCCGGTCTCGCTGGACCAGCCCGAACAGGGTCTGCCCGATGAACTGCTGAACAAAACCGACGTGCTGATCTGGTGGGGACACTGCGCCCATGCCGAGGTCAAAGACGAACTTGTCGACCGGATCCAGAAACGGGTTCTGGCCGGCATGGGTTTGATCGTGCTCCATTCCGGCCACATGTCCAAGATCTTCCGCAGGATGACCGGCACAGCCTGCCGTCTCCGCTGGCGGGAGATCGGGGAAAAGGAACGGCTCTGGGTGGTCTCCCCCTCTCACCCCATTGCGCAGGGAATTCCCGAAACATTCGTGATCCCCCATCACGAAATGTACGGAGAGCCCTTCGACATTCCTCAGGACGGCAGGATCGTTTTCATGTCCTGGTACGAGGGCGGCAATGTTTTCCGCAGCGGAGTGACGTTCGAAAGAGACCGGGGCAAAATCTTCTATTTTTCGCCGGGACACGAGACCTTTCCGGTCTATCACGATCCCGTCATACTGAAGATCCTGGGCAATGCGATCCGCTGGGCGGCGCCCGATTGTTACGTGCCGGGCAGGATCACCAGACAGCCGGAACCGCCGGAAACGGTCCGTTCGGAAAATCCGCTGAAAGAAATCGACACCGCAGGACTGCACAAGTGACCACGGAGGACGGGGAACGCAGAGCGAAAAAACACGGCTAGTGTTTCCAGTCCGGGCCGGGGAGTACGGAGCGGTACGGGCGTCCGACAGGTCCGAGAACGGAGTTTTACGGAGGGGGCGGCGGAAAATACCCACCCCGTCGGCCGGAATACTTCAGTTCCTGCGGTAATCCCGGGGGGAAAGGCCGTAATTTTTCCGGAACTGACGGGAAAAATAGTTGGAATCGGAAAAACCGCATTCCGCGGCGATCTCGGAAACGGGGGACGCCGTCTTCAACAGCAGTTCCGCCGCCCTGTTCAGCCGGACGTGAAGCAGATAGTCGATGGGCGAGTAACCGGTAACTTTCTTGAACACGGGAAGAAGGGTACTGGGCGCCATGGAGGCCATGCGGGAAATCTTCGCCACGCTCCAATGTTCCTTGTAGCGGTTTTCCAGAAGACTGATCAATTCCCCCAGCTGACACAGCCAGCGGGCCATGGGGTTTTTGACCCGGGTATACTCCCGTGAAATGAATACGAAGATCTCCAGCGCCTTCGCCAGAAGAATAAGATCGCCTCCGGGCCGCTCTTCTCTCGCCTCCTCCACCATCTGCTGGAGCTCCTTTTTCAATGGACGCAATGTCTCGGGGGCGACATGCAGACGGCTTTTGAACTTGTGACTGCGGCGGTAGGTGGGCTCGAAAAGAAAAAACGCGTTGAAGCCGGACAGCGAACGCAAGCTGCGCAGGTGCTCCCGCACATAGGAATCGTCGAACATGATGTTGAACATGCCCAGATGGCGGCGCTTTTCGAAATAGTGCTCCGTATTGCCCTGAATGAGGAAGATATCCCCTGCACGCACCGGATAGGAGACGCCGTTAATCCAGTGTTCGCCGCCGCCTGCGGTAATGATGACAAGTTCGGAAAAATCGTGGGTGTGGCGTATGTCGGTAAGGTCCCCTTCGTGCTGAAGAGGCCGGTCCCCCTGAATGGTCCTCAGGGCAATGGGACAGCCGTCCTTGGGAAAGAAATCGGCCCGGTTGGCGATCACGGTCTGCATGGTTCCTCCATATTTCGTAAGATAATGCTTATATTTCGTAATATAGTCAAGGTTTTTCTTTTTGAAAGGGCTATATTAAGGAAAAAGGCGGTTTTTTCCGCCGAAACAAAAAAAGGAGACAAAAAAAATGCAGGGAACATTCCGTTTTTCCTTCGGACCTTGGAACATTCATGAGGGAGCCGATCCTTTCGGCCCGGAAGTGCGCAGGACCATCCCCTTTGCCAAAAAGCTGGAATCCTACAAGAAAATGGGTTTCGACGGCATCCAATTCCATGATGATGATGCGGTTCCGAATTTGCGGAATCTTTCTCCAACGGAAATCATCCGGGAAGCTTCCGCGCTGAAAAAGGTGCTGGACGACCACGGCCTCACGCCGGAATTTGTGGCGCCCAGAATGTGGTTCGTACCGGAAACCATCGACGGCGGCTACACCAACAACTGCGAAAAATGCCGTCAATATGCCATAGAGCGCACCAAGCGGACCATCGATATAGCTTCCGCGCTTGGCACTCGTAATATCGTCCTATGGCTTGCCCGTGAAGGCACCTATATAAGGGAGGCCAAGGATCCGGTGACGGCCACGGAACGCATCGGGGAAGCGCTGCAGATCATGCTGGACTACAATAAAGACATCCGCATCATGATCGAATCCAAGCCCAACGAGCCCATGGATCATACCTACATCCCCACCATCGGGCACGCCATTGCCATGGGGCTCATGACCAATGCGCCGGAACGCGTGGGCTGTCTCATCGAAACCGCTCACGCACTGCTCGCCAACCTTTCCCCGTCTGACGAAATGGGGTTCGCGCTGGCGCACAAGAAGCTCTGGAGCGTGCATCTCAACGATCAGAACGGGCTGAAATTCGATCAGGATCTCACCTTCGGCGCCGTGGACCCCCGCCGGGCCCTGAATCAGGTCCGCGTTCTGGACAAGCACGGATTCGGCAACAACGGAGAGTGGGTGGGGCTGGATGTAAAGGTCATGCGCACGCAGAAGGAAGGCGTTGACCTGAAACATCTGGAATACAGCAGAAAGATCTTCCTGAAACTTTTGGAGATCTCCCGCTCGCTCGATGATGCCAAGATCGAACAGCTGACCGCAGAACGCGACTACGAGGGACTCAACTACTACATCCTCAATGCGATGCTGAAAGGCTGAACCATGAGGATCGTAGCATTCGGAGATTCCATCACCGAGGGCAGAACGGGAGTCAGGCCGGAAGAGAACTGGCTGCTTCTGCTGGGCAAAAAAGTCGGTCCCGGTTTTGAGCTGTTCAACGCGGGAGTGGGCGGCAATTCCGCCCGTGAGGCCATGGCCCGTTACGAAAGAGATGTGCTTGCCCGGGATCCGGACGCGATCCTGCTCGAGTTCGGCGGCAACAACAACGATCCGCGCAATCCGCAACGGCGCGTGGACGATGCCGAGTTCAAGCAGCATTTGATCCAGTTCAAAAAACTTCTTCCCAAGTCCTGCAGGGTCATGATGATCACGTTTCCGCCGATCATCGACGAACTTCATGCCTGGCGCAATCTGATCAAGACGGGCTCACTGGATGCCGAACTGCACTCCCAGCGGCAGATCGTCCGGGATTTCGCGGCGGAAAACCGCTGGCCCCTGCTTGATCTCTATCACCTCATGTGGGACCGCAGATATGAACTGATCCTGCCCGACGGCGTTCATCTCAATCCCGCCGGACAGGCATTTTTCGCGGAAGCCGTATATCAACTCATGAAACAGGAAGGATGGCTCAAACCATGAAAAGAAAAATCAGAATGGGAATGGTCGGGGGCGGCCCCGGCGCATTCATCGGAGCTGTGCACCGCATGGCGGCGCGTCTGGACGGGGAAATCGAACTTGTCTGCGGCGTTTTCGGACGCGACCCGGCAAAATCCCGGGCCTGTGCGGAAGAACTGTACCTGGATCCCGCCCGCGGCTATGCGGATTACCAGTCCATGATCAAGGCGGAAAAAGCCCTGCCGGAAGATCAGAAGATCGACTTCGTTTCCATCTGCACGCCCAATCGCTTCCATTTTCCGGTGGCCAAAGCCTTTCTCGAAGCCGGATTCCATGTGCTTTGCGAAAAACCCCTGGCCATGAGTTCCGCGGAGGCTCTGGAACTGGAAGCGCTGGTGAAGAAAAGCGGAAAAATGTTCTGCCTCATGCACAACTATACGGGCTTCCCCATGGTCCGTCAGGCCCGTCAGCTGATCGCGGAAGGGAAACTGGGCACCATCCGCAAGGTCAACGTGGAATATTCGCTGGGCTGGCTGGCCGCTCCCAATGCGGGCAAGCAGGCGGCATGGAGAGTGGACCCCAAACAGGCCGGCATTTCCGGCTGTATGGCGGATATCGGCACCCACGCCCAGAACCTGATCGAATTCGTAACCGGCATGCCGATCCGTGAGGTAAGCGCCGAACTTGCAACATTCGTTCCCGGACGCGCGCTGGACGATGACGGAAGCGTCCTTCTCCGGTTCGACAACGGGGCACGGGGCGTCATCTTCGCCAGCGACGTGGCCACGGGAGAAGAGAACAATTTCATTTTGAAGATCTACGGCGACAAAGCCGCGCTGGAATGGCAGGAGCAGGATCCGGAAAACCTGTTCATACGCTCCAACGACGCCCCCATCCAGATCCTGCGCCGGGGCTGGCCCGGTACCGGAGAGGCCGCCGCGAAGAACTCCCGGCTGCCCGCAGGCCATCCGGAAGGCTTTATCGAAGGGTTTGCCAATATCTACAGAATGTTTGCCGAATCCATCCGCACGGGCAAGGCGGGGGATTATCCCTCCGTAACCGACGGCGTAGCGGAAATGCGTTTTCTGGAGGCCATCGTGGCCAACTCCAACGGCACGGAAAAATGGACGAAAATCACGAGGTGAAACATGGGAAGAAAAGTAACGATCTTTACCGGTCAGTGGGCCGATCTTACGCTGGAAGACGTCTGCAAAAAAATGCAGAAGTTCGGTTATGACGGGCTGGAACTGGCCTGCTGGGGCGACCACTTCGACGTTTTCGAAGCGGCAAAGAGCAGGAAATACTGCAGCGAAAAGATCGCGCTCCTCAAAAAATACGGTCTCGGCTGCTGGGCGATTTCCAATCACCTGGCCGGTCAGTTGATCTGCGACCCGAACAACGACGGCCGCAGCGACGGGTTTGCACCTGCCGAGCTGAAGGGCAAGAGCGAGGAACAGCGCAAGTGGGGCGTCAAATCCATGCTCGCCGCTGCGAAAGCCGCCAGAAATATGGGTGTCAAGGTCGTCAACGGCTTTACCGGCAGCTCGATCTGGCATCTGTTCTACAGTTTCCCGCCGGTGGGACCCAAGGATGTCGATAACGGGTTCAAGTATTTTGCCAAGATGTTCAAACCGATCCTTGACGAGTATCAGAAACTCGGAATCAAGTTCGCCCTCGAAGTCCATCCGACCGAGATCGCCTACGATATCTACAGTGCGAAACGCGCGCTGGAAGCGATCGACTATCATCCGGCGTTCGGCTTCAATTTCGATCCCAGCCATCTCGTGTGGCAGGGTGTCGATCCGGTGAAGTTCATCAAGGCTTTCCCCGACCGCATCTTCCACTGTCACGTCAAAGACGCGGCAGTGACGCTTGACGGCGAAAGCAGCATTCTCTGCTCGCACATCAATTTCGGCGACGACCGCCGCGGCTGGGACTTCCGCAGTCCCGGACACGGGGATGTGGATTTCGAAGCGATCGCCCGCGCTCTCAACAAGATCGGGTATGCCGGCCCGCTTTCCGTGGAATGGGAAGATTGCGGCATGGACCGGGAATTCGGAGCGCGCGATGCGGCGAAATTCACCCGTTCGCTGGATTTCTCCTCCTCGGGTCAGAATTTCGACTCGGTCTTTTCCAACTGACTGGTCCGCTCCCTTTTCGGAACGGCGCTTCCTTTCCGGGGAACGCCGTTTCGTTTTTTGGGGTGCGGCGAATTTCGCCGCCGAAGAGGCCGTTTTTCCTGCGGAAAGTGATATTTTTTGAGAAATTCTCAAATTTTATGAAAAGGATTTCATTTTTTCTCATCCTTTTGCCTTGATTTCCCGAAAAGAAAACGTTATATTTTCCCCTGAAAAACAAGAGACGGAACGGAAAAGGAAACCGGTGCCGGAGAAGAGCGCTTCCAAAAAGATCTTCCGGCATTTTCAGGAGAGAAAATGGCCAAGCTCATAAAAAACGTGCGGATCGTTTCCCCCGGAAGGGATATTCCCCGGGGGCATCTTGTCATGGAAGGAGAAAAAATCTCGAAAGTTTCCCCCGGGGATCCCGCCGCGGAAAACGGGTTCGATACGGTGATCGACGGAGCGGGAAACTATGTTGTTCCGGGGTTCGTGGACATCCATTGCCACGGCCACTCCGATCTGGACTTCTGCGACCGCAGCACGCAGGCATTTTCCGTCATCGGCAGGAAAAAGCTGGAAGAGGGCGTGACCCGTTTCCTGCCCACAAGCCTTTCCGTCTCCATGGAGGATCTGCGCTTTTTCTGCGAACAGGCGGAAGAGTACCGGAAAAAGGACACGCAGGGGGCGATCCTTGCCGGAGTGCATCTGGAAGGGCCGTTCATCAATCCCGCAAGGGCGGGGGCGCAGAATCCGGATTTCCTCAAAATGCCGGATATAGCCGTCGTGGACGCCCTTGACGCCATTTCCAAAGTGGTCAAGGTGACCTATTCCCCGGAACTGCCCGGCGGCGTCGAGCTTGCCCGGGCCCTGACGGAACGGGGGATCATGCCTTCCGGAGGACACACGGAAGCCTCCTACGAGTGTTTCGAAGCGTGCCGCAAAGCCGGCATGAAGCACCTTGCCCATTTCTGCAACGCCATGATCCAGCTCCACCACCTGCCGGGGCAGTTCGGGATCATGGGCGGAGGCTTGCTCCGGGACGATGTCTATCTCGAACTCATCTGCGACGGGGTCCACTTAAGCGACGAGATGATTAGACTTGTCGCAAAAGTGAAAGGTCCGGAAAAAATCATGCTCATCACCGATTCCATGCGGGCCGCGGGAATGCCCGACGGGAACTATTCGCTGGGAGGACTGCCCGTGGTCGTCAAGAACGGCAGGGCCACCATCCCCTCCGGGAAGGTCGCCGGCAGTACGCTAAGGTACTACAACGGGCTCAAGAAACTTGTCCGGGTGACAGAATGGCCGCTGTGCGAAGCGATCCGCTGCACCGGGCTCAATCAGGCGGAAAGTCTGAACTGGAAGGATGTGGGGAAACTGGAGGAAGGCTTCCTTGCGGACATTACGGTCCTGAACAAAGAGCTCGAACCGGAAACGGTCATTTGTTCCGGTCAGGTCCGGTGGCGGAAAAATCAAGAGAAATGAACTTTTTCAGAACATAACAAATTTTTATCCAAGGAGGAGAACAAATGACGGTAAAAGCCGGGTTCGTGGGATGCGGAAGAATGGCATCCTTCCATGCGGGGGCGCTGAACGCCATCGGCGGAGCGGAGATCGTGGGCGTATATGACATCGACATGCCCAAGGCGGAAAGTTTCGCCAAAAAATTCGGGGCCAAAAAGGTGTGTTCCTCCCGGGAGGAGCTCCTCAAGGAGTGCGGAGTGGAACTTCTTCTCATCTGCGACTACGGGCACCAGCACGCCGAAGAGCTTCACGCCGCCATGGATGCGGGGATCCGGAGCATCTTCTGCGAAAAACCCGTGATCCGGAAATGGGAGGAAGCTTCCGCGCTTCTGCAGAAGCAGAAAGAGACCTCGTCCCTCATCGCCGTGGGCCACGTCCGCAGAGTCTTCAAGCCGCAGATGAAGATGAAGGAGATCATCGATTCGGGCATTCTGGGAAAGATCCATTTCTGCCGGATCCAGTCCTGGAACGCCGGATTTTCCCGGCAGTGGGGCAACTACTTTGCCTCCTACGAGCTTTCCGGCGGGGCGGCGCTGGATATGGGGACCCATTTCGCGGATCTTCTGCACTGGTTCTTCGGCTGTCCGGAAGAGGCCCGGGGCGTCGTCACGGGAATGGAAAATCACCTTGCGAAAGAGGAAAAGCCCAGCGACTATTTCTCCGGCACGGTGATCTATCCGGGGGGGATCGTCTGCGGGATGGATATCTCCTATCAGCGGTACGGCGTGGGGAAAATGTTCATGGAAGTGTACGGAGAAAACGCCACGCTGGTGTGCGACGGCTCCAATATCAGCGTTCTCAACAAGGAACAGGAAACCAAGTACACGCTTCCCGCCGCCGACCCCCATCAGGATCAGATGAAGTGCATCCTGAAAATGGCCGAGGAGAAAGTCCAGCCGCCCTGCACCCTGAAAGACGGGATCATCGCCTGCGGGACCATTCTCTCCATGATGAATTTCAATGCAAACAAACTCGATTTCATGAAAGGGATCTAAATGAATCTTCTGCCCATCGGTGCAATGGTTCGGGATTATTCCGAAGAAAACCTTTATCCTTTCCTGGATTTCATGGCCTCCATCGGCATGACCTGCTGTCAGATCTGCCGCGTGCCGGAAGAAAAACTTAGTTCCGGCGGGGACAATGACTCTTCCAGAAAGTTCATTACCGAGCTTCAGAAAAGGAAGATCGAACCCGTAAGCATCTTCCTGAACCTGCGCGTCCGCTCCGGAGGCAACGGGCTGGTCTCGCTTCCGGAACGTCCTGCAAGGCTGGTTTCCTGCTGCCGCCAGATCGCCTGGGGCGCAAGGTACGGGGTCCAGTACTTCACCTGTCACGCCGGAGTTTTCCCCAAAAGCGGAACGCAGGAGTATGATGCCTGGATAACGGACATGCGGGAAATGATCCGGTTCGCGGGCGATCTGGGAAAAGATTTCCTTTTCGAAACCGGGCCCGAAAGCGCCGATGACCTCAAGCAGGCCATCGAGGATATCGGGGAAAAGAATACCTGCGTCAATTTCGACCCCGCCAACCTCCTCATCTACAACAAGACGGATCCCGCCGAATTTGCGGAAAAGCTCTTCCCCTATATCCGGCTCATCCACTGCAAGGACTCCCGCCGCCCTGTGGAAGGGGCCGCCATGGGGAAGGAAACCATTCTGGGAGAAGGGGACACGAAATTCTTCTCCCTGCTGGACTCCCTGCTGAAAAAAGGATTCCGCGGGCCTCTGGTGATCGAACGGGAGATCCCTCCCGGAGAACAGTTCCGCAAGGACGTTTCCGAATCCTGCGTCAAACTGGCCGCCCTTCGCGGCAAATACGTCTGAGGGGGTCCCATGGGCGAAAAGAGGATCTATCAGACGAACACGGAACGGGTCCGCAGGAACGGGAAATTCATCATCGAAACCCTGGGCAAAGGCAAAAAGGGCGAAAACGCCGTTTTCATCTGTGACGGGGACTGCCGGGAAAATGCTCTGGCGCTTTCCGATGTGGCGTACGAACTGGGCCTCAATCCCATCGTCATAGACATAGACACCTTCGGACGGGAAAGAAGATTCCTGAAGATGCCCGTCATGAAGCCCCTGCAGGCGGCGATCCTTTCCTGCGACGTGGCCTTCATGCTTTCCGACCAGATGCTCACGGATTTCGGCATGTTTCTGGGCAATTCCGACGAGTGCGATTCCGCCCTTCTGGGCCACTCCAGAAGATTCACTCTGGAAGCAAGGGGGCTCATGCAGTGGGATGTGGATGAGGAAAAGGTCCTTCGGGACCGGGAACGCACGGAACGCCTTGCGGAACTCCTGAACAAAGGGGGCCTCCTCCACGTCACCACGGAGCGGGGCACGGATTTTTCCTGCGAAATGGTCAAGGGCACGGACGCGATCTATCCGGTGATGGCCATCATCCCCTTCTATGTGGAAACCGCCATCATTCCTGCATTGGGCGCCTTCAACGGGCATCTGGTGGTGGACGGCGCCTCCCAGTGCGCCTATGCCCAGCGGGGCTTCCCCATCCGCCCCGGAGTCCCCGGGTACATGGAGACCTGCATGGAGCCGCTTGAGATCGACATCAAGGACGGCAAGGTCACCCATTTTGCCGGACCGGAAGTCCAGATGCAGCGGCTGGAATAGTGGATGTACACCAGCACGCCCCACGCGGATCTTGCCGACGAGATCGGGCTGGTC
>JAGAEF010000014.1 GCA_017613255.1 Lentisphaeria bacterium | reverse complement strand
CCTTTTCCAGAGCGTTCTCCAGCTCGTCATCCAGCTCGCTGAAGAAATCGTATCCCGTAACTTCCTCCACCTTGTCCACGGAGACCATGAAAAAATAGATCCTCTTTTTGCTGGGCTCGTTGGGGATGAGGAAGGCGATCATTTTCATGGGGGGCGTCAGGTCCAGCACGACCTTGTAGAAGGCCGTGGGGACGGGAATGGAACTCTTCCCCAGACGTTTTTCCGTGTCCAGAAAGACCGGGCCGGTGATGACGCAGAGCTTCTTTTCCCGGAGCGCCCAACTTCTCACCTGCTTTTCCACCCGTTTCCAGATCCCCCGGTTGCAGCCGGGGATCTGGGGGGAGATGTTGGACATGAAAAAGGAGTTTTCCATGGACTGCACGGACCATGTCATATCCGCGGCGGGGGCAAGATGCCCCTTGTCGTACCCCGTTCCGGCATAGTCTTTCGGCCGGACCGGAGCGTATTTCACGGCGGGATCCACCCGGAAGGAGGCGCCCCTTTTCACCTGCTTTTTCTGCAGGTTTTCTTCCGTAAGGATATAGCTTGTCCAGACCGCCTGACGGTATTTGAAGCTGTAGCCCACGGAAAACCCTTTCCGGGAAATGATCTGATCCTGCTCCCCCGGGATGCCGAAGAGGATCTCTTCCGGGAGCTGCCCCCCTTCCGGGCCGTTGGAGGGTGCAGGAGTCTGCCCCGGAAGGAACAGGGAGGCAAGAAGCAGAAGAAGAGCGAAAAGGAAGGAAGAAAGTTTCCTCATGACCTCTTTCCTTTTGTCTTTCTGCACAGGGCAAGGATCATGTCGCTTCTGTCATCTTTGCCGGGGGCGTGGTGCCCCATGCAGGGGAAAAGCCGGAACTCCCTGCACACGCCTTTTTTCATCTGGTTTTTCGCCAGCGCGATACTTGTGGGCGGGCAGATGAGATCCATGAGCCCTGCGGAAAGATAGACGGGCGCCCTTACGAGAGAGGCCAGATTGACGATGTCCACATAGTCCGAAACCTTCCGGATCCTTTCTCCGGCTCTCCCGTTGAGCACGGGCCACCCCGGCTGACGGCGGACGAGTTTCCCTGCATGATCCCCCAGCGCGGGCACGTTGGAAACGCACAAGGTGACCTCCTTGCAGAGGGCCGCCGCCGCAAGGGACTGACTGCCGCCTTGACTTCTCCCGAAGACGATGAGGTTTTTTCCGTCCCATTCCGGGAGACTGCGGACGAAATCCAGCGCCCGCACCGTGCGCAGAAAGAGGAATTTGAGATAGGAGTTTTTCAGGGAATCCCGGTTTCGCAAGACCGGATCGAGCCTCTTGTTGAGCTCCAGATAATACTCTTTCTCCCGTCCGTTTTCCAGCCCGTGGGCGTTGGCGTCCAGAACGATGGCATTGCGGCCGAATTCGATCTGTTTCACACAGCTTTTGCAGCCCGCTCCGTGATAGCAGACGATGGCGGGCAGCGACTTTTTTTCCGCCTTCTTGGGCATGACCAGATACCCGGTGACGGGGACTTCCCCCAGACTCTCGATCCGCACATCCTCGCAGAGAAGTTCCTTTGCCTCTTCCGGGGGGAGGGGGACTTTTTTCCGTTTCACATTCATGGGGACCTTGGCGAGAAGGGAGAGATTTTTAGTCCAGAACTCTTCGAAATCCGCCGGGCGTTTCCGTGCGGGACGCAGTTTTTCCGGATCCACCAGCACTCCGTCCCCCACCACATCCGTGCCGGGAATGAGGTTTTTTGCCTTGTCCAGTCTCCGGAGCGTCACGGTGAGCGAGCCGGGGCCTCTGCCCCTCATCACCACCGGGGGAAAATTCTCCGCGGGGACGGTTTTTTCGCTTTTGAGCATGCCGTTGACATACTTTTTCACGAGGAAATACGCTGTATCTTCCGGCACGGTCCCGGCAAGGGTAAAGAGGACCTTTTCCCCCGTTTTCACGATCCCTGAGGAGGAAGAGGAGCGCAGAAGGAAGGTTTCTTTCTGCACGACGGCAGGCAGAGAGACGGCGGCAAATTCCGTAAGCGCGGCAAAGGCCGCATCGGTGACAGAGGCTTTTTTCATGATCGTATATCCCGGGTCTTTTTCTTGAAGAAGGAACGTTTTCGCTCTTAATTTACACGCCCTTCCTCCATTTGCAAACGGAGGACGCTTCTTCTTCACAAAAAAAAGCGCCGCGGCGGAAGCCGCGACGCAGGAATACGCGCTTTCCCGAAAGTGTTCGGGAAAAATACTGCTTACTTGAGGATCCCGCAGGCTTTCAGGATGTCGAAGAAGAGCTCGCGCTCATCCGTACTGCCGTTGTAGATCAGCTGCCCTTTTCCGCACTTGGCAACGCAGACGAGAGCCATATCCTTCTTTTCCGGATTGACCACCAGCGGAACGGCATCCGTGAGTTCCCCGGCATAGACGGCGTAGAGAGATTTGAACTGGAACTCTCTTGTCTTCTTCATATCCTTGGTGTAGACGAGATTATGGGTCATGGGGCCGGACTTGGGGTAGGGGGTGAGGCACACGCCCGTATATTTCTTGAATCCGGCGATCCCGTAGCCGGGCTCCTTGAACTGGGATCTCGTCATACTGAAGATGCCGCTCTGATAGGAGGAGTAGATGGTGCCTCCGTTTTTCACATAGTCGATGAGATCTTGCCGATTTACGTCCAGAGTGGCGCAGAACTGGCTCAGAATGATCATCTTATACTGTTTGAGCTCTTCGAATTTGGGGAGAATGTACCCTTTTTTCTTCCAGTCCTTTTCCCCGTTGTCCTTGTCGATGACGGTGCAGGCAAACTGTTTTTTGAGCATATTGGAATAGTAGCCGCAGTAGTTTTTGTCTCCCGCGATGAGAACCTTTTCCATGGGCTCGTCGGCGGAGGCAAAGAAGGG
>JAGAEF010000134.1 GCA_017613255.1 Lentisphaeria bacterium | reverse complement strand
CGTCGGGAAGGAGAAGAAATGAAAATATTCCGCATTACGGAGCGGGCAAGGGACTCCCTCTGCCGCAAGGCTCCGGAATTCCGTCAGATCGCCGAGCAGACGCGTCTGGAGTCCTTTCCCTGCAATACGGACCTTTTCCTCGGGCTGGTGCAGAGCATCGTTTCCCAGCAGCTTTCGGTCAAAGTCGCCGATGTGATCTGTCAGCGTCTGGAAACGCTTCTGGGAAAGATCACGGCGGAAAATCTTCTTTCCGCGACATTCGAAGATCTGCGCTCCTGCGGGCTTTCCGGACGCAAGATCGAGTATCTGCGGGGGATCGCCGAAGCCTGCGAAAAGGGGGTCATCGACTTCAAGACGCTGGCAAAGAAACCGGATGAGGAGATCATCCGGGAGCTGGTGAAATTGAAAGGCGTGGGCGTGTGGACGGCGGAAATGCTGCTGATCTTTTCTCTGGGACGGCCGGATGTGCTCAGTTACAGCGACCTGGGGATCCGGAAAGGGATCATGATGCTCAACGGTCTTTCCAGCCTCACGGAGGAGGAATTTGCCCTCTATCGGAAACGGTATTCCCCCTACGGCACGCTGGCCTCTCTCTACCTCTGGCGGATCAAGGACGGCGGGCTCACGGTCAGAACGCCGGAAAAGCAAGCCTCCGCAGAAAAAAAGAGGTCGGAGAAGAAGAAAACTCCCTCTCCGACCGCGAAAAAACGCTGAAAAACTTCAGCGGCCCGGCTTTTTCACCGCCACCATCTTCCCCGTGCGGGCGGACTTTTCCTCCGCCTCGGCAATGAGGATGGAAAGAAGCGTGCTTTCCGGTGGGCAGATCTTTACGGGCTTCTTCTTTGCGATGCACTCGGTGAAATAGGCGATCTCGTTGAAGTAGGGATTGGGATCGGAAGGAACTTTGAGGATCTTTTCCTTCCCGTCCACGGGGCAGATCCGGATCCCTTCCGGGCAGAAATCCGCCGTGGCCTTTTCGAAGACCGCCACCACCCCGGAACTCCACGGGCCCCGGCACCAGGAGCCTTCGGAACTCACCTTGGGGCCGTCCGCAAAGATGTAGTTGCTCATGAGATCGTCGATCCCTCCGGTGGTGCGCGTTATCCCGAAGGTCATGACCTTGTCCGGCACGCCCAGAAGGTACTGGATGAAGTCCGTGTCATGCAGATGCAGGTCCAGAAGAGCTCCGCCGCTCTGGGCGGGATCCCGGTACCAGGCCTGCTTGGGGAGTCCCCCGTTGCGGCGCATATCCATGCGCAGAAGTTTTCCATATCTTCCGGAATCATGGATCTCTTTGAGTTTGCGGAAGTTGTTGGCAAAACGCAGGCACTGGGCGATCATGAGCTTCCGGCCCGTTTTCCGGGCGGTCTCGATCATTTTCACGGCGTCCGAAGAATGGCGCGCCATGGGTTTTTCGCACAGCACGTCGTAACCGTCCTTCATGGCCCGGATCGCGTACTCCGCGTGGAGGGGACAGGGGAGACAGATATCCAGCATGTCGAACTCCACGGAGGAGGTCAGAGCCTCGTAGGAGGCGCAGTACTGCACCTTGTCAAGCTTGCTTTTGCCGCTTTTGCCCAGATTGATCTGGGCTTCCTTCTGCTTGAACTTTTCCGGATTCGTGTCGCAGATGGCCACAAGTTCCACATACTTCTGCTTGCCGTACTGGGCGGCATGGAAGTGCCCCATTCCGCCGTAACCGATGATCGCGCACCTGATCTTTTTCGCCATGTTCGCCTCTCTTTACGAAATTTTGCCTTTGAGGAAGTTATACGCTTTGCGGATGTCTCCTTCCGGATCTTCTCCGCACTCCCGCTCGATGGTGAGGAATCCGTCGAAGCCCGCGTTCTTCAGGGCGGCAAGGTAGGGATCCCACTCCACCTGTCCTTCTCCCAGCGGCACTTCCTTGTACTGGGAACGGGGTTCGGCAAATTTCCGTTTCGAGCCGTCCACTTCCACGATCCCGTAGGTGGCCGCGGGAGAGCCGGGAACGAGATTGACCCCGTCCTTGGCATGGGTGTGGACGATGTATTTGCCCAGCACCTGCACCGCATGGGCGGCATCCACGCAGGCCACCATGCGCAAATTGGCGGGATCCAGATTCACGCCGATCCCGGGGGAGTCGATGTCGTCCAGGATCCTCCGCAGCGTTTCCGCCTTCTCCGGCCCGGTCTCCACGGCAAGGACCGCCCCCCGGGAAGCGGAGTAATCCGCCGCCGCCTTCAGGGACTTGGCCAGCATTTCGTAAACCGGATCGTTGGGATCTTCCGGCACCACTCCGATATGGGTGGTGATGATGTGAGACCCCAGTTTTTCGGCAAGATCCACCACATGGGCATGGACCCGGACCCGGTCCTGCCACTCCAGTTCCACGGAAAAATGGGTCCTGCACACATCCCCGCAGACGGCGGAAACTTCCAGACCGTGGTCGTCGCACATCTTCTTGTACTGGGCGAGGCGGGCAGAGTCCGCCACGAGGAATTCCGGCTCCGCAAGGATCTGGATCCCTTTGAGACCCATTTCGGCATAAGTGGCCAGCATCACGGGAAAGGGTTTCCTTAACGAACTGGAAAGGGCACCGATTTTCATTTTGACTCCTTTTGTTT
>JAGAEF010000133.1 GCA_017613255.1 Lentisphaeria bacterium | reverse complement strand
TCCAGTGAAAAACGCTTTTTTTCGTCTCCCGGCGGAAAATTGTGCCCTCCGCAGGCGGAAGAGGCTCCTTACAGCGCCCCCAGAAGGGTGCTGCCGAAGGAGGCAGCGGGGATCAGCTCCCGGAGTTCCTCCAGCGTCTTGCGCATATCCTTCACGGTCTGCAGAGTTTCCTTGTAGAGTTCGTCCTCCTTCATGAGTTTCCCCATGGTCCCCTCCCCTTTTTCCAGAGAGGCGGAAAGCTTTGCCACGCTGCCGATGGCCCTGTCCATATCCTCGAAAAACTTTCCGTCGTCGGCAAGCACTCTGTCCAGACTGCTGCCCCTGGCGTTCACCTTCCGCATGAAAGCATTCATTTCGCCCACGAAGGCGGTGAACTCCTGCGCCGTCTTTTCGTCGTTGAGCAGCTTTCCCGCAAGCCCCTTGGCGTTTTCCACGTCGGAAACCACCTTCCGCAGTCTTTCCGAAAGCGCCGCAAGATTGGCGAAAGCCTTCTGGGCGTTGTCATAGAAAGCGGGATCGTTGGCAAGTTTCCCCAAGGTCCCCTTGCCTTTGCGGATGTCGGCAAAGATCTCGTCCATGTTTTTCGCATTCCTGTCCAGTCTGGCAAGGGTGTTTTTCAGCCGGTCCAGCACGCCGCCTTCGATGACGATCTCCCGCAGGTGCTTTTCATCCTCCCGGAATGCGGCAATGAGTTCGGAAGCTTCGGTGATGATGTCGATAGGCGGCAAACCTTTGAAAAGCGTCTCTTCCGGGAGCGGACTTCCGCCCTTGTCCGCCCCGGTCTTGATGTTCACGTAAGCTCCGCCGAACACGGAGGAGCTCTGGATGCTGAACTCATACCCCTTGTAGATGGGGATGGGCTTGCGCATCTTCATGTGGACAATCACGGACTGGTTGTCCCGGGCAAGCTCGATGGCCGTGATGATCCCCATATCCACGCCGATGACCTTGACCTTGTCGTTCACCGCCAGCGTGCTGGCGTGGGGGAAACTCACCGAAAGGACGCGGCTTTTTTCGTCCCCGCTGAAGAAATCCCAGCCCCGGATGATCACCGTAAAGTAAAACAGGATCCCCAGTGCTCCGAGAATAAACAAGCCTGTCAGAAACTCCGGCGAAAAAAAGATGTTCCGCCTGCGTTTTGCTCTGTCCATTTTTCCTACCTTTCGCTGATTGCCTTTGCAAACTCTTTTTTTATGGAAAACTGAGAGTCGATGAACGACCGCACGACCGGATTTCTGCTCTCCAGGAATTCCCCGGGAGGAGCGCACTCCAGCACCCGGCCTCCGGAAAGGAGCGCGATCTTGTCCCCCACGTTCAGCGCGCTGACCAGATCGTGGGTCACCACCACGGAGGTCATGGCGAATTTCAGTTTCATTTCTCCGATGAGGGAATCGATCCTGCGGGACATGACCGGATCCAGCCCGGAGGTGGGCTCGTCATACAGCATGATGGCGGGTTCCGTAATGAGCGCACGGGCCAGCCCGGCGCGCTTCATCATGCCGCCGGAGATCTCCGAAGGCATCTTGCCCGCGGCGGCCTCCAGCCCCAGAATATCCAGCACGGAGCGGACCTTCTCCCGGATCTCCTTTTCCGGCATATTCGTGCTTTCCCGCAGAGGAAGAGCCACATTGTCGAATATGTTCATCCAGTTGAGGAGAGCCCCTCCCTGAAAAAGCATCCCCACCTTCTGCCGGAGCGCTCTCAACTCCTCTTTTTTCAGGTTGTTCAGCGTCATTCCGTTTACCGTTATCTCCCCGGAATCCGGCTGGATCAGCCCGATGATATGGGAAAGCGTCACGGATTTCCCCGTTCCGGAGGGCCCCACGATCATGAAGGTTTCCCCCTTTTCCACATGGAAGGAGAGATCGTCCAGCACCCGCTGGTTCCGGAAGGATTTTGTGACATGGGAAAAAGTAATCATTGGTAGAACAGCCTCGTAATGATATAGCCCACCACAAGCACCACAAGGAAATTGGTCACCACGGAGCGCTTGGTGGCAAGCCCCACGCCCACGGCCCCGTTTTGCGTGACGAATCCCTGATAACAGCTGATCCCCACGATGATGACGGCGAAAACCCAGGCCTTGAAGGTCCCCACATAGAGCTCCTTTTCGTTGAGCATGAAGCGCACGTTTTCGAAGTAGTTGCTCCAGGAGACATCCAGCTGGGTATAGGCCACGAACCCGCCCCCCAGAATTCCCAGAAGATCCGTGTAGCAGGTAAGGACCGGGCACATGATCATCATGGCCATCAGCCGGGGCGTCACAAGGAATTTCACCGGATCTATGGACATGACCTCCAATGCGGAGATCTCCTGAGAAACCTTCATGGTCCCGATGAGCGCCGCCATGGAGGAGCCCACGCTCGCCGCAAGGATCAGGGCCGTCATGAAGGGGCCCATCTCCCGGAACATGGTCTGGGCCACGATAAAGCCCACCCGCATCTCCTGCCCGTAGGCTTTCAGCAGGAGTCCGCTCTGCAGGGCGAGGATCATGCCCGTAAACAGCGCCACCGTGGAGGTGACTCCGAAACTTTTCTGCCCGCAGAGGATCAGCTGACGCAGGACCTCTTTCCTCGCCTTGATGCAGTAAGGAAGATAGACAAATGCGGAAAGGACCATCCGCACCCCGTTTCCCACGCAGGAAACATGATCGAGGACCTGAAGCCCCAAAGCCTCGATCCCCTTCTTCATTTTCCGGTATCTGCCTGCTTCCATTCCGTTTCCGCCGTCCTTTTCTGCAATCCTTTACAATACACCCATTTTCCTAAAATTCAAGGAACCAGAAAAGTCTTACGCAGGAAGCGTCCCCTCTGGTCATGATCCGGACCATGCTGAAGAAAATATCCAGAAAGACCTCTTTTTCCCCGTCCTTTTTCCCCTCTTTGCCCGGAAGGACCTCTATGCGGTGCATGTAGAAGGGCCCCACGGCAAGGGAGGAATAATTCTTTCCTTCCGTACTGCGGCCCAGTCCCCACAGGATGGAAAAGGAACTCCCCTTTTCGTTGTCCACGCCCTCATACAGGGTGAAAAGCTCTCCCCATGTACGCCCCGCGGGACTCTTTCTGGCAAAGGGGAGAATGTCCGGCACGCGCTGGACAAGCGTATCCCCGGAGCGTTCCCGGGAGTAGAAGGGCCAGATGTGCCAGACCCGGTTCTGCCCGGAAACGTTTTCCTGCTCCGGCGCAGGAAGGGAAGGCTTTTCCGTGCCCTTTCCGGTCCCCGGAGAAGAAAGGACCTCCGTCTCCCGGATCTGGAAGAAGGGAAAATAGCTTTGCAGCGTCGTTTTTCTTTCCTCCCACACCCCGTAGGAGGAGACGTAGAAGGGGTAGAGAATGTACATGGAATATACGTGGGGCCTGCGGAAATACCCCCAGAAGGGAAAGACGGACAAGGTCTGCCAGCGGGAGTCCCCTTCCCTGTCCCCGTACCGGAAGAAGGGGCCCAGGATGCTCAGGACCGTTTCCCGTTTGCTTTTCTCCTTTCCCAAAGTCAGCAAAGGCCAGAAAAGGGAGAAGGAATCTCTTGTCCCCCATTTTTCATACCCGAACAGCAAGGGCAAAAGCAGCGAAAAATCCTTTTTCTCTCCCCTGCCGTTTCTCCACGCGCAGTTGAAGAGCGGGAACAATAAGGAAAGGTTTTCCTGCCCCGTACCCGTCCTCTTCCACGCATAGAAGGGAAGAATGCGGTGCTTTTCCATTTTCGGAAGTTTTTCCTGCACGGCAAGAGGCCACAGAACGGACCGGAAGAACCCGTCTTTCCTTTGTCCCCGGCACCACAGAGGGAAGAGAAAAAACTCCAGCGTGTCCCAGGACCCAGCTCCCTTCAGATTGCCGTACAGCGGGAAAAGGGCAAAGGAGACCTCTCCGGAAGGCTTTTTCCCCGCATGGACAAGGGGGAACAACGTGAAAGAGGATCCCTCTCCCGGCGTTTTCGGCGTCTTTTCGGAAACGTGAAAGGCGGGGAAAAACCAGAAAAACGATCTTCCCGCCGCATTCCGGTACCCGCCCAGAGGCCACAGAAGATCCAGACCCGTCCGGGGGGATTTTTCCCGGAGATCCTCCCGGAAGTCCGCAATGGGCCGGAAGAAAAACTCCTTCTGAACCGTTTTTCCCGCGGGATCGGCCTTTTCCGCATAACCGGCAAGGGAAAAAACCAAGTCGAACTCATTCCTTGTTCCCGTGACGGGATCGGCCTTCGTGTAGGTGAAAAGAGGGGGGAGATTCACCCCCTGGGAGGCCCCGCAGGAAAGATTTTTGCTTTTGCAGGAGGCGAGAAGAAAAGGAAGCGTGACAAAGGAAAGGATCCTGCAAATCCGTCTTTTTCCGGAAACCATGTTCTCCTCCTCCGCCAAGGGCTTTCGTCTCTCATTCCGTCATAATATACACTCCTGCAAATCTTTTGTCAAAAGCGTACGCGCCGTATTTTACGGGAAAAACTCTTTTTCCCCTCCGGAAAACGCGAAAAAAAAGTCCGGAAGGGGGTCTCTCTCCTTCCGGACAAGCTTGGAAACGTTTTCGAAAACCTTATGCCACGGGCTCTCCGTAAGCATTGGCTTCCTTGTCCCCTTCCGGGATGCACATGATGAGGACGATCAGTCCGCCGACAAGGGGGATCAGCCCCAGAAGCTGCATCCAGCCGCTTTTCCCTCTGTCATGGAATCTGCGCGCGGTGCAGCCGAGAGTCGGAAGGGCCAGGGCAAGACAAACGATCAAAAAGAGGATCCCGCCGACCTTGGGGGCCATCTGCTGGATGACCGACAGAATGATATTCAGGATGAAGTTCACAAGGACGTACTGCCAGAACTCCGCGCGGCCGGCTCTGCCTTCGAAGCAGAAATACTTTTTGGTCACGATCTCGATGAAGTTGTTGATGATTGCCATGATGGACTCCTTTTTTGTGTTTGTTGGCGATTTATTGGGCCTTCTGCGCGCCGAAACCGTTTACGGCGCCGAAGAATTTCACTGCGCTTTCGAAGGGATAGGGATTGCCGAACATGGTCACCTTGGACTTGATGGTGCCCTGCTTGTTCATCCCCATGGCGGCACGGAAAACGTTGACGGGAGAGTTCTCGTTGTAGGAAACCTTTTCCGTGTAGGTGGCGTTGAGGAACGCCTGAAGGTACTTGAGATCGATGATGCCCTTGAAGATGGCGGGATCCTTGAGTCCCACGTTCTTTTCCACGCTCTCCATTCCGTCGGCGTCGGCAAGATCGTCGAAGCCCGCATCCTCCACCTTCATGAACTTGATGTTGGGGGAGATGGTGATGGCCACATCCGCCTTCTTGTTCAGGAAGAAGATGTTGTCCTGAAGCGTGACCTTCTTCTTGGAGGAGATCCCCTTGGTGTTGTCGTACCCGGCCATGCAGTTCAGACCGAGGATGTTGTGATGGATCCTGGAAATGATCCCCTCGTTGGTGCGCACTCCGTAGCCCATATCCTCGAAC
>JAGAEF010000132.1 GCA_017613255.1 Lentisphaeria bacterium | reverse complement strand
GTAGACGGGAAGAACGACCGTAAGAAGATTATCCGCCATGGCGCCCTCAGATGCCGCCAAGCCGGATCTGTTCCAGGATCCAGGGCATGACCTCGTCCAGAATGGCGTCCAGCGTGGTTTCCGCCTTGAATCCTAAAAGACGCTCCGCCTTTTCCACGCTGGGCACGCGCTTCTGCACATCGTAGGGGAAGGGGGCGTCGGAGGTGTAGCGGAAGGGTTTTGCCCCTTTGTGGAACTTGTTCCAGATCAATTCGGCAAGTTCCAGAACCGTGGTGGAAACACTGGTGGACAGATTGAAATCCTCGTTGACGGCCTCCTCCTTTTCGATGCAGAGGCGGATCCCCCTTGCCAGATCCCCGCCGTAGGTATAGTGGCGGATCTGATTGCCGGCGCCCAGAATATGCAGAGGATCCTGCCCTTTGGCCACCTTCTGCACCAGATCCGGCACCACGTGGCTCATGGCCAACTTCACGTTCCCGCTGGTGATCTCCGTATCGCACAGGGCCCGCTTTTCCCCGGTCCCCACGCAGTTGAAGGGGCGGATGACGGTGTAGGGGAGCTTGTACTGCTCCCATGCGCCCTGCGCGAAATATTCGCAGGCAAGTTTCTGGAACCCGTAGGTGGAAAGCGGCGGCGGACATTTCCGCTGGTCTCCTTCCCTGCTGGGGAAGGAAGAGGCGCACTCATAGACCATGCTGGAACTGAGAATGTTGATCTTTTGGAGTTTCGCATGTTTTTTCGCCCAGACGGCGGTATCGAAGGTGGCGGCGGCGATCCTTTCGTTTTCCGCAAGGAGATCGTAGGCGAACTCGTGAAAGTAGGAGATCCCGCCGATCATGGCGGCGGCCGCAAGGATCTGGTCGCACTCTCCGGCAAGCTCCTTCATGAGGGCAAGATCCTTCACATCCCCCTGCACGAAATGGTAGCGGGGGTGTTTGTCGTAGGATTTTTCCACCTTCCCGTATTTGGAAAAGTTGTCGATGCCGTAGACGGTGTGTCCGTGGGCCAGAAGTTCCTCTACAAGATATCCGCAGATGAATCCCGCGGAGCCGGTGACCAGAATATTCATCTTTTTCTTCCTATTTTCCTATGCGGGGGACTCCCCCCGAAAGGCGCATGAGTTCCTTCGTATCCATCACAAGGTCCACTCCCCCGCCGGGAGAAGCGGAAAGACTTTTCACGCATTTGCCGTACGTGAGAACATCGGGATTTTCCTCCAGCTGGCGCACGATGCGGCTTGCGGCAATGGAAAGGAACGCACCCGGCGTATTCACGCTGCCCGCCTTCAGGGAAAGGAGGCGCAGTTTGATCCTGCCCTTGCTGATGTAGGGGACAGCCTCCATATCCACGTTCAGGGCGTTCTTCCCCTTGGGGCGGTCCCGGAGGACATAGCAGGCCTCCATGACGAGACGTCCGTTCTTCCAGTGGAAACGGCATTTGGCGACCCCGTCCTCCGTCCGCACGGTGGTGAACTGGGAGGCGAAGTGCAGCAGCGCTTCGGTCTCCTGTTCCGTGAAGGCAAGGTGCGCTTCCGCAGGGAGAGCCCCGTTGCGGGAAGAGAAGGCATCGGCGATCTTTTTGCCCGCCGTGTTCAGCGGGGAAAAATCCTTCGTGGTGAGGGCTGGCCCCTGGAAGGTCCGGGGTTTTTCGTAAAGACGGGAACGGATCGAGCAATAGAGAATGATCCCGATGACGGCAAGGAGGGCGAGAACGCCTCCCGCCCCGTACAGGCTCCCGTAAAGGATCTTTTTGCGCTTCTGCTGCTGCGGATCCGGTTTCTTTTCCGTCTTCATCTTCTCAAAGTTTTCCCACTTCCTTCATCCATTCGAAGTTGTCCCGAAGCCCGGCTTCCAGAGCGATCTGGGGGTGCCAGTCAAGGTCCCGGGCCGCCTTGGTGATGTCCGAACACATGTGCTGGCAGACGAAATCGTCGGCGTGGCCGTATCTTTTGCGCAGTTCGGCGCGGTCCACATACTCCAGCTTGGCGGTCGTTCCGAAGATCTTGGCTATCAGGCGGACGTAGTCCTTGATCATCAGGCTCCAGTCGCCGCCGATATTATAGACCTGTCCGATGGTGAAGGGCCGTTCCGCGCACTCGGCGAAGGCTCTTCCCAGATCCTCCACATGCCCCGGCTGAAGGAGCGCTCTCCCGTTTTCCGAGACCTCCACGGTCTCTCCCCGGATGATCCTCTTGAAATATTCCGGATTTCTGCCTCCCAGCCCGTCCAAGGGCACGTCTCCCCTTCCGTACACGTTGCTCATGCGCAGGATGGACATGGGGAAGCGTTTTTCGTTGTAGGCGCGCTGGAGGCACTCGTCCTGCTTGATCTTGTAGTTGAAGATCCTCTCCTCCACCTGTCCTTCCGCTTCGCAGTCGGATTCCATCATGGGCAGCCATTCCGGCGCTGGGATCTTGCGGGCGTCTCCGTATACGCCGATGGAGCCCGTATGGATGAAGTGGCCCACATTCGTCCCCAGCGTCTCGATCACGAATTCCAGATCTTTTGCATCCAGAATGGTATCCACGATCACGTCCCAGGGACGGTCTTTGAGGACCTTTCCGAAGTTGTCGCGGTCATTCCGGTCGCACAGGAATGCTCCCGCAACGCCCTCCAGATTGCTCCGGGTCCCCCGGTTCATCACGAACACGTTGTAGATCCCCTTCTTGAGAAAACTGCGCACGATGGCCTTCCCCAGAAAACGGGAGCCGCCGATGACAAGAACGTTCATCATTTTTCTTTCTCCTTATGGTTTTGTCCGCTTTATGCGAGTTTGTTCCGCAGAAAATCCACCGCCATGACAATATCCCCCACGGGGTCTTCCCCGCACTCCCTTTCCACCGTGAGGAAGCCTTTGTACCCGATCTCCCGGAGGGCGGCTATGTAGGCGTCCCAGGGGACCATTCCCTGTCCCAGCGGGACCTCTTTAAAGCCGGAAGGCCTCGCGGAAATCTCCCGTTTGGTGCCGTCGGGGTTGCGCAGTTCATAGAACTTTGCGGCGCTGCCCACGTAGAGATTGAGGGCGTCCTTGGCGTGGGTGTGCACGATATAGGGGGCAAGGGTCTTTACCGCATACACCGGATCCACGCAGGAGACGCCCCGCAGATTGGCGGGATCCAGATTCACTCCGATGCCCGGAGAAGAGATCTCCTCGATGAAGCTTCTCAGCACGTCGGCAAGTTCGGGCCCCGTTTCGATGGCGAACACGCACCCCTTGGAGGCGGCGTATTCGGCCAGGATCCGCACGTGTTTGAGCATGACGGGATAGACCGGATCCTGACGGCTTTCCGGGATATGCCCTATGTGGGTGGTGACCACCTTCACGCCCAGACGGGCGGTATTGTCGATGATCTTCTTTGTCATTTCCACCCGGGCGGGCGCCTGAGACTCCACCTGAAAGGAGTCGCTTCCCACATCTCCGCAGACGGCGCTGATGACCAGATGGAGCTTCCGGCACTTTTCCTGAAGCGTTTCCAGCTCCTTTTCCGTGCAGGCGGTAAGATCGATCCCCCCTTCCGGGTGCTGCGCATAAAGCTGTACGCCGTCCACCTTCAGGACGTTTCCGGCAAAATCCAGATCCTCGTCCAGAGGTTTCCGCAGAAGTTCCGCAATGACTCCGATTTTCATTTTTTTCTCCCCCTTGTATGCTTCCCTGCGAAGCGTTTTTTTTCGATGTACACTCTACTTTATCCCCATTTTCCTTAAAGTCAATTCTTCTTGCGGGAAAATCGGGAAAAAATTCAGGAACACGCCTTGACAAACGTATTACTTTGTATTACATTATACGCAAACAAAGGAGATCTTTCATGTCATCCACGGAAAAGAAATCTGCGGTCATCACCTTCAAGGCGGAAGGGAAGATGCTGGAGGAACTCAACGCCATCCCCAACCGTTCCGAATTCATCAGGGCGGCGCTTCTCAACGCCCTTTCGGAAACCTGTCCCCTGTGCGGAGGCGCCGGATTCCTCAACGCCAAACAGAGACAGCACTGGGAAAATTTTACGAAAATGCACACCGTCCGGCACTGCCGCAAATGCGACGCGCTCACCTTCGAGTGCCGGGAGGTGAAGGAGAAAACCCCCGGCGGAGGTCACCGCCACAAGGAGGAGTGCTGTTCATGAAAAAAACATTTTTGAAGATCTGTTTTGCCCTGCTGTTCCTTCTGCCCGCATTCCTTTTTGCTTCTCCGGAAGGAAAAACCGTCCTGTGCACCACCTTCCCCATCTATCTTTTCACGAAAAACGTGACGCAGGGGGCAAAGAACGTGACCGTTTCCCTTCTGGTCCCCGCCGGGACGGGCTGTCCTCACGATTATGCCGTCACTCCCGGGGACATGCGGAAACTTTCCGCAAAGAACCTCATTCTGGTGATGAACGGGGCGTCTCTGGACGATTTCTTCCTCAAAAGCGTGAAAAAGGTCAATCCTGCCGCTTTCATCATCGACTCCTCCCGGGGGATCCCTCTCCTGCCCGCGGGGGAAGAGGAACATCATCACCGCCACGCCCATCACAAGGGGGAACACGCCCATGAAAAGGAAGGCCACGACCACGATCACGACCATGACGGCCATGACCACGATCACGACCATGACGGCCATGACCACGATCATGGAAAGGCCCCGGGCAATCCCCACCTTTTCGCCTCCCCATTCACGGCGCGGAGCGTGGTCAGGAACATTGCGGACGGTTTGGCCGAAGCGGATCCTGCCAACGGCGCACTGTACCGGAAAAACGCGCAGGCATACGGGAAAAAACTTGCCGCGCTGTGCGAAAAGTTTACGCTTGCTTCCAAAGAGTTCCGGGGAAAAAAGATCGTCACCCAGCACAGCGTTTTCGATTATCTTGCTTTTCATTCCGGTCTGAAGGTTGCCGGAACGCTGGGGGACGGTCATGAAAACGCCCTCAACGCAAGAGAAATGCTCCGTCTGGTGAAAAAGATCCGGGAGTCCGGCGCGTGCGTGGTCTTCACCGAACCCCAGTACTCTCCCCGTGCGGCAAAAACCATCGGGAAGGAGTGCAATATCCCCGTTGTCCAGCTGGATCCCGTTGCGGGAGGGCCCTCCGACGCACGGCCGGACTATTATGAAAAGGTCATGGAGAGAAATCTTGCCGCCATGAAAAAGGTGCTGGTCAAATGATGCGGAAAACGGAAAACGTCCTTGCGGAACACAGGAACTGCGCCTGCTGTCAGGATCACCCCGTTGCGGTGAATGTACAGTCCCTTTCCGCAAAACTGGGAGGCGTGCAGATCCTGGACAACGTGAGTTTCCATGTGCCTCAAGGGGTCTGCACCGCCATCGTGGGGCCCAACGGCGCGGGCAAGACCACCTTGGTGAGGGCGATCCTGGGGGATCTGGAACACACGGGGAAGATCCTCTTCCGGCAGAAGGAAAATGGAGAGTTTTCGGAAAAGCGGCCCCTGTTCGGCTATGTTCCCCAGCGGCTCCAGTTCGATCGGCTTCTGCCCCTTACGGTCATGGAGTTTCTCGCCTGCTCCTTCCAGCGGAGACCGGTCTTCTTCGGCGTATCGGGGGCTTTCCGGAAGACGGCGGAAACCTATCTGGCCGACGTGGACTGTTCTTCGGTGCGGGACCGGAAGATGGGGGCGCTTTCCGGCGGAGAGCTCCAGAGAGTGCTTCTCGCCCTTGCTCTCATGCGGAAGCCGGAGATCCTCATTCTGGATGAACCGGCGGCGGGCGTGGATTTCAAGGGAGAAAAACTGTGCTGTGAACTGTTGGAGACCTTCCGGAAGAAACAGGGCTTCACCCAGATCATGGTGAGCCACGATCTTTCCACGGTGGCCGCCCATGCCGCTCACGTGGTGTGCGTCAATCATCAGGTCTTTGCCCAGGGCGACCCGGAAAAAGTGCTGACCTCCCGGGCCCTCATGGATACCTTCGGGCTGCACATGGGCATGGTGGATCTCCACAGCAAGTGCCGGACCCATGTCCACGCCTGCGCCTGCGGGAAAGGAGAAAAGGAATGCTGAACGCGATTTTCGATTTCCTCTGTTCGCTGGTTGCCCTTATCCCCATGGAGTGCATGAAAATGCGCTTCATGCAGGAGGCGTTTCTGGGGGTCCTGCTGCTTGCCCCCCTGACGGCTGCGGCGGGGATCCAGGTGGTGAACTTCCGCATGGCGTTCTTTTCCGACGCCATCGGCCACAGCGTCTTTGCCGGAGTGGCCATAGGGCTTCTGCTCTCCATCTCCCCCCAGTGGAGCATGCCGATTACCGCATTGCTCGTGGGGGCGGGCATCATGCTCATGAAACGGTGTTCCAAGCTCTCTTCGGATACGGTCATAGGCGTCTTCTATTCGGCGGTGGCGGCGGCGGGACTGGCTCTCATCAGCCGCAATCCCAATGTGGCAAGGGATATGCAGACTTTTCTCTACGGGGATATCCTTACCGTCACAAGGGGGGAGATCGTCTATCTTTTTCTGCTTTCTGCCGCCTTCTATCTCTTCGAGTTCTTCGCCTTCAACAAACTCATGATCATCGGACTGGACGAAAAACTCGCAAGGGCCCACAGGATCCCCGCGGCGCTGTACGAATATGTGTACGTGGGACTTCTGGCGCTCATCGTCATCGTGGCGGTGCGGGCGGCGGGCGTGCTCCTTGTGACGGCGCTTCTCATCGTTCCTTCGGCGGCGGCGCGGAATCTGGCCTCCAGCGCGGGGAAGATGTTCTTCCTTGCCATGGCAACGGGCCTTTTTTCCGGGATCGCGGGCTTGCTCCTTTCGGCGCAGGAATCCGTAAACGCCTCTTCCGGAGCCATGATCGTACTTGCCGCAAGCGCGGTATTTCTGGCAAGTCTCCTCTTCCAGAAAAAAGGCTGAAGTAAGCGTTTCTCCGAAAAAAAGGATTTTTTTTGCCGGAATGACCGTTCCTTCTCCGGAAAGGACTTGATTTTCCCCGTTTCGGATATATATTCTTTTCAAAAGAAAGGACAAGGAGGACCAAATGGAAAAACTGCCCGGCGGCAACGAAACCATCCTTCTGGTGGACGACCAGGAGACCGTGTGGGACTTTCTCATCGAAGCCCTGCAGAATCTGGGATATTCCGTCATCCTTGCGGAAAACGGGCTGGACGCCGTGGAGATCTGCAGGGAAAATCCCGGCGAGATCGACCTTGTCCTTCTGGATATGATCATGCCCAAACTGGGCGGGCACGGCGCATTTTATCAGATCCGCGCCATGGACCCCAACATCAAGATCCTTCTTTCCAGCGGCTTCGTGGCACAGGAGGCCGTGGACGATCTTCTTGCCAACGGCGCGGCGGGCTTCCTGCCCAAGCCTCACCGGATCAAGACTCTTGCCGAAGAGATCCGCCGCATCCTGGACGAAAAGAAGGCGCAGACGAAGTGACGCCGGAACCGCCGTTTCAGCGGACCAGAAGAAGCATGACCGAAAAAGGCGGCAGGGCGTTGCGGAACACGACCGGAGCAAAGTCGAAGGTTTCGTCGGTCAGACGGCAGGAGAGGATCGATTTCCCCCCAAGATCCAGTTCCAGACTCTGTTCCTTTTGCGAATTGTTCACGATCATCACGGCGGAGCCCTCCTCTTCTGTGCCCGAAGAAGCGCAGACATACACGTTTTCCGTGTCGGAAGAGGAAAAGACCTCGTTCTTTCTCCGGTAAAGTTCGTTGAAGGAACAAAATGCCCAGTAGGCTTTCAGCACCTGCCGCGTCAGGGGATTGAAAAGCCCCCCGTATGGACTGACTCCGCACTGCGCATCATAGAACATGCCGATCTCCACCTTGGAACGCTGCATTTCCAGCAGGAAGGCCGCCGTGGCGGCGGAGTGGGCCGCCCTGCCCCGCCAGCTTGGATGGCAGTTCCATTCGTTCAGGTGCTGTTCCGTGTGGGTAAACCCGTATTCCCGGAGTTTTTTGTCCACATAGTCGGCCCAGAGCACGACCGTTTCCGGTTCGTCGTAGTCATGCCAGGAGAAAAAGTCCAGCGGGCATTGCTTTTCCTTCGCGCAGGCGAGAAATCGGTCGAAACACTCCATGAAGCTCGCCTGTTTTATATCGTCTTTGCGTTCCGGATGCGAGAGAAGATAAAATCCGCAGGAACCGTAGCCGCCCACCTTGATCTCCGGGAATTCGGCCTTCAGCAGTTTGGAGGTCACTTCGTAAAGTTCCATGTACTGTTCCCAGGTGCCGGTCCACATCTCCTTGCGCTCGATGCACTCCGGCTCGTTCCAGATCTCCCAGTAGGTCATCTTGTAGTGAAAACCGTTTGCCCAGCCTTTCGTGTAATGCCGGACGATCCCGGCGCAGATCTTCGCCCATTTGCGAAAGTCTTTGGGCGGCGTCACATGATAGGCTTTCCGGTAGGATTCGTTTTCGATGGTCACTCCCAGCCGGTAATAGGGTTCCACGCCGGCCTTGACCAGACTGGCGATCAGGGGATCGGTCCAGGTGAAATCGTAGGAGGCCGGATCGTCGGGATCGGCGTCGAAATCCCGGAAAATGTTGGGAATATCCACATAACGGCCGCCGCCGAAGGGGCCGCCCACGTCATGGAGACGGGAGTAGGGGATCCCCGCTTCCGTGAGGAAATGGAACAGAGAATCGTTGCTCCAGCCCAGAAGCGGCGGCTGACCCACGGCATGGACCTTTTTCACGGGGCGGATCGTTCTGGAAAAATCAACGGAAACCTTGGTCATTTCTGCACCTCTCTTTTATGATCTGTTCATCAGTCTATGACCGTGTCGGCAGGCCAGTCGATGAAGGGATTGTTCTTCTTCTCATATCCGATGGTGGTACTGTACCCGTGACCGGGGAAAACTTCCGTATCGTCGGGATATTTGGACAAAATCTCCTTCAGAGAGGCAAGAAGCGTTTTCGTACTGCCGCCGGGAAGATCCGTTCTGCCCACGGAGGCGCGGAAAAGCGTGTCGCCGGAAAAGAGAGCATTATAGGCGGGAAAATGATAGCAGACCCCGCCGGGCGTGTGGCCGGGGGTATGAAGGATCTGCATGGCGGGATCCTCCGGGGGAAATTGCGCGGGTTCCAGGAGATTTGCCGCGGCGGGATAGTAGGGCGGCAGGGCGTTGGAAGGACTTTTGTACATCTCCAGATCGTCGGGATGGAGATACAGGCGCTTCACCTTCAGGAGCTCCGCACACTTTCCCACGGAGGCGATATGGTCCACATGGGCGTGGGTGAGGAGAATGACCGCCTCATCGAAGGAAAACTCCTTTGCCGCCGCCGCGATATCCTCCGGATCTCCGCCCGGATCGATGACGTACAGCACCTTGCCGGAGGGCGAAGGCACAAGATAGCAGTTCACTTCGAACATCCCCACGGGAAGCGTCACGAAAGCTCTGTTCATTTTCTCTCCTTTTTCCGCGAGTGCGGAAGCAAATATTCAGTCTATCCTTCTGGGAATATCGTTCCCGAACTGATCCCGGCGGGGCGTGGGGCGGTCGTCCTCGTCATCCGGCGCGTTTTTGGCCTTTCCCACGCAGTAGAAGATCACCTGAAAACGCTTTGCCGGTTCCGTATTCTTTTCCCAGGGACGCGCATATTTAAGATTCAGCGCCGCCTTGCCGGGCGCGATCACTTCGAACTTGTAGAAATAGTGTCCTCCCCGGCCCACCACGGGCGGGTCCTCCATGGCGGGAGGAAGAAAGGCTTCCCTGCACACCCCCAGCACGGCCCGGTCCACGGGAGAGGCGTACTGCCACTGGTATCCGGTGGTGGGATTGCCGGGCAGAGTTACAGTAATGAAACTGCCGGTCTTCACCTCGAAGGTCTTGCCGGAATCCTTCTCGGTGAGCTCCAGATCCCGGGGACCAAAGCATCCTCCGGCGAGAAGAAGCAGAGCGGGCAGAAGAAGGAGTTGGATTTTTTCTGAAAATTTCCCGTTTCGCAGCATGGCCGGCCCTTTCCTTGTTTTGATTGTTCTCTCTGACAGGTAATATACATTCCCGGAACGTTTTTTCAAGGGGGAAGAAAATATTCGGGGATTTCGGAAGCCGGACGGCAGGGAAATGGAACACCCGTCCGATTGTTTTTATAGGAACGGCAACGGCAAATGAGCTTGAAAAGCCGCGGAAAAGTGCTATAGTATTGGGGTGCCGTCCAAAGGGAGAAGAGACCTTCGAAACGGCACAGGGGTCACAGCAAGATCAATCAGAACCGGCAGTTTTTTCCGAACCGCAGGAAGAGTCGCTGCAGTTCCGGAGCCGGGAGAGGAGAAAAAATATGACGGAACAAGATCACACCGCGAATCAGGAGGAGAGAAACCTCTCCCGGCTTGACGTCTGGGCAATCGCCTTCGGATGCATGGTCGGCTGGGGCTCCTTCGTCATGCCCGGTTCCACCTTTCTGCCCGTGGCGGGACCTGCCGGCACCATCATTTCCATGGCCATAGGACTGGTCATCACGCTGGTCATCGCCGGATGCATCGTCCATCTGATGCAGCGTTCGGCGGCCTCCGGCGGGCTGTATATCTACACCAAGGAGGCCTTGGGAAGGGATCACGCATTCCTCTGCTCCTGGTTCCTGTGTCTTTCCTATCTGACCATCGTGTTCCTGAACGGAACGGCGCTGTTCCTCGTGCTCCGCGCGATGCTGGGGGACTCCGTGTACCGGGGGTTCAGCTACTCCATTGCCGGGAGGAACGTCTATATCTACGAAGTTCTTCTTTCCCTGATCGCCCTGACGGGCGCGGGATTCCTTTTCCTCGTGGCGAAAGACTTCATGAGACGTCTGACGACGGTGCTTGCCCTGATCCTTGTCGCCGGAATAGCCGTTACCACCGCAATTTGCCTGCCCCACGCCAATCTGCACGACATTTTCTGCACTTTCGGCTACAGGAACGTGAATTTGGGATTCGCCATTTTCAGTCTGGTCATTCTGGCCCCCTGGGCATTCGTGGGATTCGAGGTGGTCACCTTCGATACTTCGCGCTTCAAATTCCCCGTGCGGAAGGCAAAATGGGTCATCTTCAGTTCCATCATCGTTGCCGCGCTGGCCTATACCTTCATGACTCTCGTGAGCGTATCCATCATCCCTGACGGATACAAGTCCTGGCCCCAGTACATCGCTGATCTGGACCATTTGAACGGGATCGTCTCCATTCCCAGTTTCTATGCGGCAAAGAAGACCATGGGGCGCTTCGGGCTGGCCGTGGTGGGCATTACCGCCATCGCAGCCATCCTGACGGGGATCATCGGAGCCTACCGCGCCATCATCAATCTCCTGTCCGCCATGGCGGAGGACAGGATCCTCTCGCAGAAGTTCGTCAAGCTCAAATACTGTATCTTCTTCGTCATGTTCCTCTCCGTTCTCGTTTCCCTTGTGGGAAGGAACGCGCTCCGCTGGTTCATCGATCTGACCGCTTTCGGCGCCATCGTCGCCTACGGATATGCTTCCCTTGCGGCCTACAGGACCGCCAAAATGAAGAACAACACCCGGATCATGATCCTGGGTTTTCTGGGGACCGTGATCTCCGCCCTCTTCGGGATCGCCCAGCTCGTTCCCCATCTGGTGGCCATGGAAGCCATGTGCAGCGAAGCGTTTCTGCTCCTTGCCCTGTGGTGTCTGCTGGGCTTCGTTTTTTACTGGCGGGCGGTGAGAAGGAGTTCTCTGGCGGAGTACAACGGCATTGCCACTTCCGGGCTCGTGCTGTTTTCTCTTCTTCTCTATGCCGCGTTGCTGTGGCTGGGAAAACTGCTGATCCGGCAGAATGAGATTGCAGACGTGCGCCGCTGTCTTGTCACAGGCGGGATCGTTCTCCTGCTGATCATCTTCGTGGGGCTCATCGTCATGCTGTACATCCAGAAACGGATCCGGGACATGCACGAAGCCTCGGCGCGGGAAAGGATCCGGCTGGCGGAAGGAAACATTGCCAGAAGCCAGTTCCTCCTGCATATTTCCAACGACATCCGCACCCCCATGGATGCCATCGTCAACTTTACGGCCCTTGCCCTCAAGGAGCCGGACTACATGCTGAAGGATTATCTCAGGAAGATCCAGCGCGCAGGCGGTCAGCTCCAGACGGTTCTGGACGACATTCTGGAAATGAGCCGGAACGAAAAAAGCGTTGCGCAGCAGGAATTCACTCCCACGGATCTGTGTTTGAGCTTCGAAAAGCTCAAAGACCCCGTTGCGGAACTCCTGAAGCAGAAACGGATCGCCTTTTCCGTGAACACTTCCGTGCAGAACCGTTATGTGTGGAGCGACAGGAAGGACTTCCTTCAGGGTATTTCCGACATCATTGTCCACTTCTGCTCTTCCGCCCCCGAAGGCGGCACCGTTTCCGCTTCTCTTTGCGAAACGGGCAGCGGGGCAAATGGGTACAGCACCTATGAAATGCGCTTCCAGAACAACAGCGGGGAAGGCGTTTTTGCACAAGGCGGGACCGCTGCGGGCGACGGAATGGAATTGGAGCCGAAACTTGCCGCGGCAAAGAGCGAGATCGAACAGGCGGGCGGAAATGTGGAAATCTTCTCCTCTCCCGGAAAAATGGAGATCGTCATCCGCATGAAATTCCGTCTGGCAAGCGAAAATGAGATGAAGCAGGAAAAAAGTGCGGAAAAAGTTTCCGGCAGGTGATCTTTCAGGACGTGTTCCGTCCCCGGGGAATGTTTTGCAGCAATGAGTGATTCGATCGACAAGACGGTAGTGTGCAGGACGGCAGGTTTCGGGAAACCGAACGAAACCGGGCTGAACCGGACCGTCGTGGCTTCCTCCCGCACCGTCGACAAGACGATGGTTTTCGGCGGGGGCAAGACCATTTCCCTTCCGGAACGGAAAAAGGAGATCGAAGAGTTCGTCAGCGGGGTGGACATCAACCCCTACATCAGTTTGACTCTGGATGCCACTTCCCGCCTGGAATCCCAGCTGGATCCCCTGGACGCCAAGTACGCCATCCTCACGGCCTTCGCCGAAGGGGGAACGGCGGCGGTTTCCATCGCCCGGGACAGGAACTTAAGGCGTCTCGTGGCCGTGAAATCCCTGAAGAAGGATGCGGAACACCATGAGGAAAAACTGAACGCCTTCATCACGGAAGCCAAGGTGACCGCCCAGCTGGATCACCCCGGCATCATTCCCATCTACGGATTGTTCCGGGACGGGGAGGACGGGATCCATCTGGTCATGAAGCTTGTGGACGGCAAAACGCTGCGGGAATATCTGGACAATCTGGTGCTGAACTACCGCATCCGGGGCATGAAGGCCTTCAACGAGGCGATCCAGCTCCGGAAGCGGCTGGAACTTTTCCTGCGGGTCTGCGACGCCATCTCCTACGCCCATCACCGCAACGTGATCCATCGGGATCTCAAGCCGGAAAACATCATGATCGGCAAATTCAAGGAAGTCTTCGTCATGGACTGGGGGCTGGCCAGAGTCATTTCGGATGAGGAAGCTTCCACCCCCGTGGGCGTTTCGGGGACCGCGCGCTATTTTGCTCCGGAAGTGCTGCGCCAGAAACCTCTTGACCTGCGGTCGGATATTTTCACTTTGGGATTGATCCTTCAGGAGATCGTGACGCTTCAGGAGGCGGTGCGGGGAAACGATGTGGATGAGATCATCCAGCATATCCTCAAGGGAAAAATCGAGCCTGTGGAGCACCGTTTCCACCGGAAGATCAATAAGTTCCTCCGCGTGATCATCGCCAAGGCGACTTCTTACGATCCCCGGGACCGCTACCAGACCGTGGATGATTTTGCGGAAGATCTGCGCCACTACATGGGCGGGTACTCCATTTCCGCCAGACGGGACAATCCCTGGGACAAACTCAAGCGGATCATCCTGAAGCACCATTGGTGAGCCGGTGTAAGACCCGCATTCGCCTTCCTTGCCCTCCGGGGGGCGTTGCAGTTCCGAAGGAAAGCCCGGCCGACGGGGAAGCTCAAGTGTTGACGAGCCCTTTGAGTTTTTCCACGGTGACGGGTTTGAGCAGGATCCCGTCGAAACCGATCTGCCGGAATTTGCCCGGCATTTCCGTATCCGCGGTCACCACATGAACGGGAAGAGAGGCAAGTTTTCCGTCGGCGCGAATGGCCCGGACAAGGCCTTCCCCGTCCATGACCGGCATCCACATATCCGTAAGGACCAGATCGAAAGGAACTTCCGCGGAAGAGAGAATCTCGAAAGCTTCCTGACCGTTTCCGGCCATGACGATCTCGAAGGAGCCCAGTTTTTTCAGCATGGTTCTCAAGACGACAAGGTTCACCTTCTGGTCATCCACGATCAAAACTTTCTTCGGAGAAACGTTTTCGGCAGGTTCTTCCGCTTTTTTCTCCCCTTCCGGGGCCTTTTCCTTTGGAGGCGCTTCCGGCGCAGCGGGAACGGCGGAAACGAGCTCTTC
>JAGAEF010000013.1 GCA_017613255.1 Lentisphaeria bacterium | reverse complement strand
TGGCATCCGATCCGGCGTTGTGGTGCAACGTGGGGATTATTCGTCGACCGGCCGGTGTTGCGTCCTTATGCCGCGGGACAGTATTCATAGTCTTCATAGTATTCCCAGTCTCCCCAGCCCGGACTGGAAACGGGAGAAGTGTTTTTTCGCTCTGCGTTCCCCCGCCGCCCCCTGCCTATTCGGCCTTTCCGGCCTATTCCCCAGTTCCGGCTGGAAACACGAGAAGTGTTTTTTCCCATTCCCCGAAAACGCTCCGGCTGGAAACCCCGGCTGTGTTTCGAGATGCAGAATCCCTTGATAAAGTAATCGAAGCGGCATATCCTGTCGGATGGAATGGGAGACACGAAAGAAAAGCACGCTAAGGTATTAGGGAAATATATCTATGCGGCAACTTGTAGCATGACAAACCATGCAGGAGAAAAAGCATCTTATATCGCAAGGATAGTACTTGATGGTTTTGGAAATGAGAACGGGGGTGCATTCAAGGACATCTCGGTAAAAAAGCAGAGGATGGCACGTACGTACGTTCTGATCTCATGAGAGACCCATACCGGCGAACATCCTCTGACTCTACGATACACGACCTTATTGAAAAAGTCAAGGATGATTACAAAAAAACTTATGAAAAATATTTTTATGATGAAATCCAGAGAACGATTGAACGACAGCGCAATCTGCTTTATGAACGTGTTGTAGCGGAAAATCCAGATTATGCAATCGGCATGCCCAAGCGTGTCGCAAAACGCACGGGATATGTCGAAGATCGAAATGTTTTTTTCGCCAATGTCATCGGCAATCGCGAACTGGCTGAAATTACTTATGACACCAATGGTAATCTCATCCCACTTTCCCAGCGTTTCGACCGGAACAATCCGGATATCCGCTATTCCCTGCAACCACTGCGGGATTCGGTTCAGCAGAAATTCAGCAGCGGGAATACTTCCCTGCCCATTCGGCCTATCCGGCCTATCATGCCTATTCCCCAGCCCGAGCTGGAAATGGAAGTCCCGCCCTTCACCACGCAATGAGAAGCGGTCTGTAGAACTTTTGGACGTGGGTGTTGCCTTTCCCGGGGAAAAGACCGGAATATTGCCTTTCCAGAGAGTCGTCGGTCATATTTCGCGAACGGAAAACGGCGAATCTTGTCTCATCGTCCTTTACGATGGTGCGCAGAAGCGTTTTGGGGATCACCAGTTCCCCGGACCAGTATTTCCCCTTAAGGTCGATATGCCCCCGTCCGGCCACCGTTTTGAGATCCAGCTCCCGGGATTTCCCCTTGTCGGAATAGTAGATCACCTTTTTCACGCCCTGCGGGGTAAAAAGCACCTGCAGATAGGGAAAATTCTTGCGGGGAGGCGCGATCATGATCTCCATGGAGTCGTTGCCCCACACGTTCTCCAGATCCTTTGCGATCTTTTCCGGATGCTCCTCGAAGGCCTTGAAAGCAAAGAAAAGCGCTCCCGGAGAACAGGACAAATAGGCCAAAGTGTACTGGAACGGGGTCTTGAGCGCCTCCACAGGCATAAGGGAGAAGGAGGGGACCTTCTTCCAGGAGGGCTCGGAAAGTTTTCCGTCCACGACAAGTTCTTCTCCGAAGGAGGGAGCCAGAAAAAGCTTGCCGGGGCCGTACTGAACGTCGAAAGCCCGTTTGATCCGGTTGTAATCCGCCATGCGTCTTCTCTCCTTTTCCGCAAGGAGCTGCACCCGTTTCAGGTCGGCAAGCACGGGAGAGAGCCAGAAGGGGTCCTTCACCTTTTTCAGCGCCTTTTCCAGCAGTTCCGCGGGCTCCAGCAGATTATCGAACTGCAGGGCTCCCAGAAGGGGATTGCCCCACTGGGGATAGGCGTGATGATTGTCCTCCATGATCCGGAAGTACCGCATCACCTCCTCTTCCGCGCCGGGATAGGCCAGCGTACAGAATTTTTTCAGCACCTCTTCGGCGTCGGCGGAAGCGTCGAAGAGAAATTTAGCCTGCATATACTGCATGGGAACGGACTGGAAAAGGCTGGTATCTCCGCCGTCGCTCCATCTAGTCCCCAGCGCTTTCCCCTGCATGAATTTATAGTGGGAGGCAATGTTCATGGGGTTGATGATGGGGTAGTCGTGCCACTGGAAACGCACCCGGTTGTACTGGCGGAAAAGCACCAGAGCGCCTGCTTTGCGCCATTGCCGCAGGAGGGGGAGTGCGGAGGAAAAGTTCCGGGAAGAGGGGAAGCCGTCGCTGATCTCGATGACGAGACGGTCCTCCACTTTCTCCAGACCGTCGGGCACATGGTAGAAATAGTTGTTCTTTTCCTGCGTCATCACGTACACATGGGGGTGCACTTTGTGGATCTCTTTGGCAAGATTGTTGACGAAGGTGTAGTAATAGTTGCTGATGTCCTTGTATTTGGAACAGTTCTCGCATTCGCAGATCCGCGCGGAAGTATCCCGGAAAATGCGGATGTTGCGGCAGTTTTTCCGTTTGGAGATCTCCCTGCAGGCGCCCTCGGCCATGAGACGCAGGACCTTGGGATTGGTGAGGCAGGGGAGGTCATAATCCCTCCCGTAATACCGTTTGCCGTTCATGATCCCCAGAAGTTCCGGATCCTTTTTCCCCAGCTTCTTCCAGTCCGGCCCCATGTAGTAGAAATCCGGGACGGCGTAATCCGGGAGAGAGCAGAGCATCTTCTTGAAGAACCTGTAATAGTCCCCGCTTTGGAACTCCTTCCTGCTGCGGGAATAGAGGGCAATGCTCCTTGCCGGATAGGAGGGAACGGGCACATCCGGCTTTTTCAACGTGATGGGGGTGTTTTGCGTGAGTTTTTCTCCGTGCTTTCCCGGGGCGAAAAATTCGGCTCCCGCATACTTTCCAAGGAAGTAATAAACTCCCAGAAGCGTCCCGGTCCTTCCCCGGGGGACCCAGGGGGAGATCCCGGGATCATCCACGCCGTCGATGAGGATGGCGGCAGTCCCGTCGGAGGCGGGGAATACGCCGAACTCCCGCATGTCGGGGGCGGCGGGAAAGAGTTTTTCCGCTTCCCCCTTTGTCCTTCCCACAAAGAATGTTACGCCCTTTTCCGCCTTTTTGCCGTTGAAGACGATGAATGAAGGATAGAGACGCGTGAGATAGCTTTCCAGCTCCTTTGCCGCGGCCTCCTGCACTTTGGAGGGCTTTTCCGGGATCCAGATGGAAAAGGCGTCCGTTCGGGCGTACATTTTGGCGTTCTGAAGAGGGCTTTGCACTTTTTCCTCCCGGGGGAAGTTCCCGGAAGTGTACTCATATTTTTCCCCGTCTCCGGCGCAGGACGCAAGGAAAAGCGCCGCAAGAAGTCCCATGGATCCCGCAAAAAAAGTCTTTCTCATTTTTCCCTCGTAAAGTTCGTGTTATTCCGTTATCCGTTTTGCCGCCTCTTCCGCAAGGGCGGAAAAGAAGAGCGGACCAAGATCATCCATGCGTTCCGGGTGGAACTGGACGGCCAGCACCATCCGGTCCCCCGGGCGTTCCAGAGATTCCACCGTGCCGTCGAAGGCCGTGGAACTGATGAAAAGCCCTTTTCCCAGATATTCTTCCGTCACCGCCTGATGGTGGAAGCTGTTGACGGAAAACGTCTCCCCTTTTTTCAGGGAGAGGATTTTGCTCATCCAGCCCTCCCGCGTGATTTCGGCAGTGTGGACTTTGCCGCCTTTGTGGGCCTCCTCCGCGTTGGGGAGGTGCTGGAGAAGCCCCCCATGGTGAAGCAGATTGAGGAGCTGGCACCCGGCACAGATGCCGAACACGGGAAGCGGGGACTCCAGAGCCGCCTTCCCGAAGGCGAGATCGAAGGAGGGCCGCATTCTTCCCAGATCCGTTTCCGGCACGGGTTCCTGCCCGTAGAAGGAGGGGGGATAATCCTTTCCGCCGGAAAAAAGCACGCCGTGGGCGCGGGCAAGAAGCTCCTCCGGATACCCTTCATGGAGCAGCGAGGCGACAAGGAAGGGATCTCCCCCCGCTTCCCAGATTCTTTCCGCATAGGCGTCGAAAAGGTAGTGGGTATCCCTGCCGTTCATGACGCACATGGACATGTTGACGGCAATGAGGGGGCGCTTTGTCATGAGATCTTCTCCCAGGCGCTTTTCACTACCTTGCCGATGAGGGCCGTATAGGGATCCTCGCACTTGTGGTAGAGCGCGTAGATCTGGGGACTCCAGCTTTTCACCGGCTTGAGGCCGGGAATGCCGTTGACCTCCATGATGCGCAGTTTGCCGTCCGCGCCCTCCCGCATGTCGATGCGCACATGATCGAAGCACTGCAATGCGTCGGAAGCCGCCTCCGCCAGGGCAACGGCCTCCTCCTTGTGGGCGTCGGGCAGGACAAGATGGGTGAGCCCCACGCCCCGCAGGTCGCTGCGCAGGATATGGTATTTCCCGAAATGCTCCTCCGCCACGGTGACCTCTCCGGGCAGGATCTCCCGGTTTTTCCCGTTGCCCAGAACGAGAACCGTGTATTCCCTTCCCGGCAGATACTCTTCCACAAGGGCGGGCTGTCCCAGCTCCTTCCGGATGAAAGCGACCTGCGCCTTGAGCTCTTCGGGGTTCTGCGCCACGCTCCTGTCGCTGATCCCGACGGAACGGGACTCCCCGTTGGGTTTGATGAACGCGGGGAAGAAACGGATCTCTTCAGGCGAAGAGGGGGGGCACAGCACATGTTTGGGCACCCGGACCCCCGCCTTGTCCAGCTGTTCGTGGGTATCGAATTTCCCGATAAGGGTCTTCATGCACGCTCCGGAAGGGCCGATATAGGGGACCTTCCACTCGTCCAGCACGTCCGCCACCCACACCGCGTCGGGGGGGATCCCGATGATGTCTTCTCTGGTGGTGAAAAAGTAGAGGGCGCTCCAGACCAGATCGCAGGGGCCTTCTTCCAGCCCCTTTTTCATCTCCCCGCGGTTTTCCGCAAGGACGATGCGGCAGTCGAATCCGTTGGCCTGAACGGCCTTTTCCACGCATCGGGTCACATCCATGTTTCCCCAGCCCTGGGCGTCGCCGCCGGCTCCGGTCACAAGTACGATACAAGGTTTCTTTGTCATTTTTCTTTCCGTTGTTATGAGATCTTCAGGGAGAAGAGGGAGGGCGTCGGTTCCGCCCTTTTCAGTTCTTCGGCGATTTCCGGCGCATCCTTTTTGAAGAGGCGGGGCATATTTTCCTTTGCTCCGGGAAAAAGCGGGATCCGGGAAACGAACCGGAAGGAGACCCCTTTTCCCGTCACCTGCCGCGCCATCCATCGGTTGGGGTCGAGGATGACGGGAACGTATCCCCACTTTTTCCGGAAGGCTTCCTGCCAGAGTTTTTCCGCATAGGCGTAGTGGGTGCAGCAGAAGGCCAGAGCGCATCTTGTCCCCTCCGGCAGGGCGGGGGCACGGTCCGCGGCGGCCCGGATGCTTTTTTCGACCTCCTCCGTGGCGGGCCCGGATTCCAGTTTCTTTGCCACGCCGGGACATGCCAGAGCGTGGATCCTTTCCTGCGCCACCCCTTTTTCCAGAAGACGGGAAACGTACACTTTCGAGCCCACGGTGCTCTGGGTTCCCAGAATGAGAACGTGGCTGGAAGGATCCTCTTCCAGAAGGAATTTCTTCATGCCCTCCGCGGCGATCTCCACGATCCCCCGCACGGGAAAGGGAGGCGTGAACCATTTTTCCAGTCTTCCCCAGATGATGGAGACCGTGTTGCAGGCGATAAGACAGAGGTCGGGAGAGAATTTTTCCATGCCTTCAAAGACGTTTTTGAGCATTTTTTCCTGCTCGGGCTCCGTGAGATCGTTGAAGCCCAGATTCACATCGGGGAAGGCGTTGAAATAGAGGATCTCCTTTTCCTCGCTCCCGGCGGGACGGGCAAAGTAGGCGGCGGCGATATTGAGCCCCCCCAGTCCGGAATCGCATACGATGATCCTTTCTCTACTCATCTTCGGGGTTCACCTTTCTGGTCATATACTCCCGCACCATGGCAAGATACTCTTCCGGAGCCTCGTTTATGGTCCCGTTCGCGATCCTCGTAAGTCCGTCCATCCACTGGGTGTTGTGCTGGATGCAGCTCAGGCGGTTCCTCTGCATGGCGGCGGCCCCGGCGGGATCGGTTTCATACTTTGCCAGAATGCGCCGCAGTTCGTCCTTATATCCTTCGACTCCGTTGAAGGCGAGCACGGCGTGCCAGGCTTCCAGCGCGCTCTCTTTTTCTCCAAGGGGGCGGGAAAGTTTTTCGAAAAGAAAATCGAACTCCTCCTTCTCTTTTCCTTCCAGCAGGGAAAGACTCCTTTTCCCGATGGAATAGGGCACTTTTTCGCAGGAAAGTATTCCTTCCTTTCCCGCTTCCATCACAAGGAAGAAACCATGTTTGCGGTGGAAGAACTCCTTCTGGTCGAAGACGAAGTTGCCCAGACTGAAAAAGGCGGAGCATTTGCCGAATTTCGTCATGCCCTGAGGCACATGGGGGTGGTGCCCGATGATGACGTCCGCGCCCGCTTCGGCAAGGACCTTGAAGGCCTCCCAGACGTAGAAGGAGGGGTAGGGCTGATACTCCAGCCCGCAGTGGGCGGAAACAAGGATGACGTCGAACTCCCTGCGCCTTTCCCGGATCTCCTTTGCAAGTTCCTCCACCTCCCAGGGCCTTACTCCGGGCTTCCCCGGGCCCGCGCCCATCATATCCTCCCCTTCGGAAAGGGGGAAGAGGGCAAGGCGGACGCCCGCCTTTTCGAAAACGAACGGCTTCCGCGCTTCGGCGATGTCGTCTCCCGCGCCCACGGGGGTGATCCTGTTGGCCAGCAGCAGTTTCCTTGTTGCGGCGTACCCGGGCAGGGCGCAGTCGAAGGTGTGATTGTTGGCGCAGACCGCCACGTCGAAGGGAACGGCAAGGAGAGAGGAAACGCTTTCGGGCTTTCCCCACAATGCGGGTCCGCTTTTGACGATGGGGGTGCTTCCGTCGCAAAGGGGGACTTCCAGATTGACGATCTTCAGATCCGCGTCGGCAAGTTTCTTTCGCAGATTGCCGTAGACTTCCCCGGGATCTTCCTCCATGACCGGAGCAAATTTCCGGATGGAGGCCCAGTCGGAAGCGAAAACGATCCTGATTTTTCCCATAACTCCTCCCTACTCTATGGCGACGAATTCGCCGAATCTTCCGATCTCTTCCGGACACGCGCAGTCATAGGCCGTCCTGCCCGATACGAAAACTTTCCTGACTCCCAGAGGCGTCTGGTTTTCCCCCTTGAAATCCGCCTTGGAATCGTAGGTTTTTTCGTCCAGGATCACCAGATCCGCCATGAAGCCCTTTTTCAGGAGCCCCCGCCGGGGAATATGGTAGATCTCCGCGGGGAGACTTGTCATCCTGCGGACGGCTTCTCCCGTCCCCCGCAGGCGGGAGACCATACGGAAAAACCTCGGGAACGTGCCCGCCGCCCGGGGATGGTTGAACGTGGCGGGATCATCCAGCTGGGCGGAGATCCCGTCGGACCCGGCGCAGACCCAGTCCTTCAAAAGGATCCTTTCCAGATTTTCCTCCGACATGCACAAATACACGGCGCTCTGCATATTGTTTTCCTTCAGGGCAAGCATGGCAAGGTGTTCGGGCGCGGCGCCCTGTTCCTCTGCAAGCTCTCCAAAGGTCTTTCCCGTTCTGGCAAGGATGGTGGTGCTTATATCCCTCGGACTCCTTTTCAGCGCCTCCTCCACCTCCTGGCAGTACGCTTCCGAAGAAGCAAGATCTTTGCTGACGGCAACGTTCTTGTCGTAGGGGGGCGGCAGGATCTGGTGAAGAACGGTGGCGGAACGCACATAGGGGTACCGGTCCGCCGCAATATACATGCCTTCTTTCTTTCCGGATTCCAGCTTTTCCAGCAGGGAATCGATCTTGTGAAAGTTGCGGGGGAACATGGTCTTGATATGGCTGAACTGGAAACGGCCGGAGCCCGCCTGCGCGATCTTCAACGCTTCGTCCGCGGCGGCGAGGAGATCATCCCCTTCGCTTCGGATATGGGAGACATAGGGTTTCTGCGTGCCCGCAAGAGTTCCGGCAAGGGCGCAGAGCTCTTCCGTTGCGGCGAACTTGCCGGGAAAGTAGGTGAGCCCGGAGGAAAAGCCCGCCGCCCCCGCTTCCAGAGAAGCGCGCAGGATCGCCTTCATCTTTTCCAGCTCCTCCTTTTCGGGTGCGCGGTTCCTGTCCCCCATGACGGCTCTCCGCACGCTGTTGTGACCGCAGAGGGCTATGGTGTGGACGGCGGGGCGGACCTTTTTGAGCACCTCTTTATATTCGTTCAGGTCCTTCCACGTGTATCCGGCGCACTCCCCCGGCACGCAGGAGGCGGAAGAACCGCAGTTGCCGTCCACTTCCAGCGTCACGCCCTGCAGGAGTTTCGTTCTGCACTCGTTGTAGAGGATCTTTCTGATATCGGAATGGGCGTGCACGTCGATGAAGCCGGGGGTCACCAGCAGACCGGAAGCATCCACATCCTCCGCGTCGGGACAGTGGATCTCCGGCGCGATCTCTTCGATGGTGTCCCCGAAGAGCAGGAGATCTCCCTTTTCCGGCTCTCTGCCCGTTCCGTCGCAGAGAAACCCGTTCCGAATGAGGATCTTTTTCATATTCTCCCCTTCCTCCTTACGAAGGAATCCCGCACTTGCGCTATGCGGAAATAGTCGTTGGAAAGGATGGTATCTATGCCCATTTCCAGGAACTTTTCCGCTTCGGCAGGGTCATCGCTCCAGAAGACGTTGCAGAGAATGTTGTTGGCATGGGCCTTGTCCACCATTGCCTGCGTGATGCAGGGTTTGAAGAACTGGACCTTGTGGCAATTCCACTCCAGCGCCCGTTCCACGATGGAATACTTGCTTTCCTCCGTTGCGCCCCCGGCCATGCACCTGCGGATATGCGGAGCCACCTCCATGGCCGCCTCCATGACCTCCGGATCCCCCATGAAATAGGCGTGTGCGGAACAGTCGTATTTTTCCAGAAGATCCGTCACCTTCTTCAAATTTTCCCGGGAAAATTTCTCTCCGGGGGTGGATTTGATATGGATATTGAGCACCGCCTGCCGGGGGAAACGCATAAGGATCTCCTCCACGGTGAGGATCTTGAGTCCTGCAAAGGAGGGGGAGCTGGCTTTCGCGCCGAAATCCAGTTTCAAAAGTTCTTCGAAGGTTTTTTCTTCCACGCGTCCGGTCCCATTGGAAACCCGCTCCAGAACATGATCGTGAACGGATACGGGCACGCCGTCGGCGGTAAAGCGCACGTCGAATTCGATCTCATCCGCTCCCAGCGCAATGGCGGCGCCGAAGGCCGGAAGCGAGTTTTCCGGCGCAATGGTTTTGAAGCCCCGGTGGGCGCAGACCCGGGGATAGGGCATTTTTTCATCCCCCTCCTTTACGCAGCTCCCGCAGGCCCGGTAACTTCTCGGCGTGCGGCCCTGCTGGAGGAAATCCCAGTTGGAGATCTCTTTTCCCCCGAAGGAATCGGGCCGGAAATGCTTTCTGCGCACGTCTCCGATCTCGAAGACAAGTTTTCCCGTACCCTGCCCCATATCCGCAAGGATCTTTCCCGAAGGATCCACGATGAGACTTGTCCCGCCCTTCGTGCTTTTTTCCCCCATGGAAACGGAGGCGCGGAGCACGAAAGCATTGCACTGGAAGGCAAGGAGCTTGTTCATGGCGCGCAAGATGTCCTGATCCTCCCCCCGCTGGAAACTGCTCACAAGCACCACGTCGGGCTTCTTGGCGGCAAGGTGCGCGATATACTCTTCGAAATAGGTGTCGTAACAGGTGAGGAACCCGAACCGGATGCCGTTGGAAACGAATATGGGCGGCGGATTGTATTCTCCCGTGTAGGCGTGGGTCACTCCGTGTTCCGCCCCCTCCCGGGGGACCAGCTGCTGTTTGTAATACTCTCCCGCGACTGTGCCGTCTGCGTGATAGAGTCTCGTGGTGTTCCGGAACGCGTCCCCTTTTCCGAAACAGCCGGAAAGCGCCACAATCGCCCCGCATCTCTTTGCCGCCCGGACGGCCGCATCCTCCAGTTTTTCCGTGTGGGAAACACTGAAGGAAAGTGCCTCTTCCGGGGGGAGCCCGCCCGGGCAGTTGGAGTATTCCGGCGTGAGGATGAGATCCAGAGAGCTGTCGCAGCTTTCCAGTTCTTTTACGAGGAATTCCACGCTGTTTTCCGTCTCTTCCTTCGTGCGGCCGTAAGGGATCTGAATGGCGCAAATCTTCATGGTTCCTCCTTAAAAGCCCAGTTTGCGGAACGTATCCGTGATTTTTCTTATGGAGTAGCCCCCCTCCGGGGCCAGAAGCTCTCCCGCCCAGTTCTTCCCGCTCTGGAAACAGACCTCCGTCTGGAAGTCGATCATATTGGGGCAGGAGAAAAGATCCTTCATCAATTTTTCCCAGCAGATTGTGCCGTCGAAAGGCATCCCGTGGAGGTCCCCGTACCCGTCATTGTCGTGGATATGGCAGGTGACGACCTTTTCCTTGAGAAGATCCAGCGCGTGATCTTCCCACTCCACGCCGTTTTCCCACCAGCAGACGGGGAAATAGGGCTGGTACTTGCTTTTGTCCTTGCCCGGACCCGGCGCCATGCAGTGGGCGTGCCCGGTATCGTAGCAGACCCCCACCGCCTTGTTCCCTTCGAAATGCCGGACGATCCCCAGAACCTCCTTTGCGGAATTGGGTTTTTCGAAACTGTTTTCCACGGCAATGACCATTCCCAGCTTCTCCGCCGTGGGAACGAGTTTTTCCACCGCCTCCACGGCAAGGGGCCGGAGCGTTTCCAGAGGATACTTGTCGTAGCAGTAGGGGGCGGCCCCCACGTGCACGGTGTAGGTGCGGCAGCCGAAGGAGGCGGAAATCTCCATGGCGCGGATATGATCCTTGATCAACCCCTCCCGAAGCTCCTTCTGGGGGATGTTGAGATCGTGATATTTCCCGCAGGGCGCGTGGACCGTGGAAAAGAAAACGGGAAAATCCTTGCAGACCTTCCGGAAGAATTCGATTTTTTCCCCGTCTTCCATCATCTGCCCCAGAAGGGTGTCGGTGATGACGAACCGGTTTGCCCCGTTGTCCAGAAATTCCCTTACGCTTCTGCGGACCCCCTCTTCGTCCAGCTTGGCCCAGATGTAATTGAAATGCAGTCGTTCGTCCATTTTTACTTTATTCCCGGGAAAAACTCAATTTTCCCTTTTTTCCAGTTCCGTTGCGTAACACGCCTCCACCATGGGGAAAAATTCTTCGAAAGACTTTCCCAGAGCGCGGGTGTTTTGCACATAAATCCCCGTGAGAAACCTTCTCTCCTCCTCCGGCAGGCGGAAGAAACTGAAGAAGTGGCCCAGATCCTCCGCTTTTCCCGGGAGAAGCCTTTCTTTGTCCTTGGGCTGGCGGCAGGAGGCCACATCGATCCAGAACACGTCCAGAAGATCCCCCTCCGTCTGTTTTTCCTTCGCCTTTTCCCGCCACAGGGTGTTGAAGGGGGTAAAGCCTCTGTGGAGGAAATCCCGGTCGTGGAATTTGGCGATATACTCCATATTCTTCCGGCAGTACTCCATTTTCCACAGGGAATTTTCCGCCTCCTTCCCGCCGGGGAGGAACTCTCTTCCGTCGCGGGTCCCTTCCAGAAACGCGGTGATGAGAAAGGCCTTCCGGGGAAAGAAAAAGAACCTTGTCTCCCCCACGGCAAGGATCTCCGCGGTGGGCAGGCCCAAAGAGAGGATCTCCTGATAGTTCAGCGCCTCCAGCCCCGTAGGCGCGGGCCGGTTGACGAAGTGCTGGGGATTGCGCAGATCGTGATAGGACTTGCATACGATCACCCTGCCGGAGGGAGCTGTCCGCTTCAGGACGAATTTCTGCCTCGTTTTCCAGAGGATTTCGCCGCCGGGCGCCTCCATGGAGAGCAGACGGCCCTTTTTCAGGGCCTCGTAGTCGGAAACGAAATCCTGCCGGATCCAGCACCAGGAGGAAAAAAGCCTGATGCAGTCCCTGCCGAAACATTGGGATACTTTCGTAAACACGCCGCCGTCCTTGCTTTCGAAGAAAGTCCGAAGAACCCTTTTCCCGCTGAAAAAAAGACCGGCGAAATCCTCTTCCGCCGGTCCTTTCCCGAACTATCGAAACGCTTAGTCCAGTTTGCAGCAGTCGAGACTCATGAACTTGTTGGAGAGAATCTCGCAGCCTTTCCTGTTGATGATGACGCCCCGTTCCCAGCGGAGGCCGTAGCCGTTGCCGGTGAAGAAGGTATCGATCTGATAGGTCATGTTCTCTTTGAGTTTGTACTTGGAGGTGGTTTCGATCCAGGGGCTTTCGGTTTCCTGGATCCCCAGTCCGTGGACGGGACCGTAGAGCATGTAGTCTCCCCAGCCCTGATCGATGCCCCACTGGGTGTACTTCTTGGCGATGGAAGCGGCATCGGCGCCGGCTTTCATCAGTTCGAAAGTATAGTCATGGGCGCGGAGACCGAATTCGACCAGAGCCATCTGTTCCTTCGGCAGTTTGCCGAACCAGACCGGCAGACCGATCGAGGAGCTGTAACCGCTGACGCGGGCGCCGATGTTGAGCTGGATGATCTCGTTCTTTTTCAGCTTGGCGGAGGTCGGACGGCTGATGCCGTTGCTGGTGCGGTCGCCGCCGAAGCAGTAGAGGCTGTGGCCTTCGTATTCGCCGCCGTTGGCGTAGATCTCGCGCTGAGCGATACCGATCGCCTGGAATTCGGTCATGCCGGGCTTCATTTCATTGAGCATGGCCTGCACGGCTTTTTCGGCGACTTTGAACGCTTTGCGGTGGCAGGCAAGTTCGTTTTCGCTCTTGATCCAGCGGAGCGGACGGAACACGTCGTCGGCAGGAACGATTTCCACGCCCGGGAGCTGCGAGGCCACGGCGTTGAGAGTCGGCAGGGTCATGACGGCGGTGCCGACCAGACCGAGCTTTTTCAGTTTCTTTTTGCCCATGGCGGCCTTGGCGACATCGGCGAAGGTGGCCAGCGGGATGCCGGGATAATCCGGCTCGGCGGATTCGCGGTAGTTGAGCATCTGCATCACATTCTTCGGTTCGAAGACGGAGCGGCCATACGCATACTTCAGGCTTTCCGGACCGATCAGGAGGATGGCATCGCCGGAGGCGGGCACGAACACGCCGGCCTGTTCGAAGGTCGGCCAGTATTCGGTCAGGTAACGCACATTGGCGAAATCGGATTCCGTGCCGTGCACGAGGCAGGCGTCGAGACCGGCTTTCTTCATGTTGGCCTGGAATTTGGCGATGCGGTCGAAATACTCTTGTTTCGGAATGCTGGGAACGGGCATTTTTTCCTCCTTTTTTAGGGTTGCTGCCGCGAGCTCTTCGCTTCTTGCTGACTGTAATATATTTGAACCTGTTTCCGGAATCAAGGCGTTTTTTCGGGAAAATCGGCATTTTCTGCGTTTTTCCCGCATTTTTCCTCCTCCTTCCGCGGTCAATAAACATAGCGCTATAGTTTATTCGTTCCCGCAGCGGTCGAAAACGGCCGCATCCGGCATCGGGACCGGAGGCGGCCAAAGAGATCCGTGTTCAGGCCCGGACGGAGCCGGGAAACATCAGTAGACCTCGTTCAGAGACCACTTGGACGGGATGTCCGGTCCGCGGTCGATCCACTTGCCGTTGGTGAAATCGGGGAACGGGACGGGCATGCCGCCGAGCGCGATCGACTGCTCGGAGAGACAGGTGATGCTCATCCAGGCCGCCACGTCGTAAACGTCGATCGGGGTCGGGACTTTCCGCCGGACCGCGTCCAGAAACGCGCTCATCGAGAGCGCATCCATGCCGCCGTGTCCGCCGATGATGGCATCGCGGAATTCCTGCCAGATCGGGTGATCGTATTTTTCGTAGAACGAATTGATCGGACTCCATTCGTGGACCGTGTAAGGATTGCCGGCAACGTCGAGTTTTTCATATTTCGGGCTGATGCCTTCCACGTAGATGCCTTTGGTGTTCTCCAGCCAGATGCCTTTGGTGCCCTGGACGCGACAGTTGCGCGAATAGGGACGCGGCAGGGAAACGCCGTGCGTGAGCGTGATGTTTTCGCCGTTGGCGCAGTGGATCACGCTCGTAACGACGTCGCCCTCGAGGAAGGTTTTGTCCGGGCGTTTTCCGGTGTAGGCTTCCAGCGCGGAAACGAAGCCGCGGGCCTTGGTCGCGTGCGAGGAGATGGTCAGGAAACGGTTGCCACGGTTGATCCGGAGGATCTTCGCGATCGGACCGATGCCGTGCGTGGGATACAGGTCGCCGTTGCGGTGCTGGTTGTGCAGCGCGCGTTCCAGACGTTTTTCCGTCGCCCAGGCCATTTCACTGAGGTCGTGTTCGTAGCCGCATTCGCAATAGACCAGTTCGCCGAACATGCCTTTGCGGACCATGTTGAGGACCATCAGTTCGTTGCGTCCGTAACAGCAGTTTTCCAGCATCATGCAGGAAACGCCGGTGGATTCCGAGGCATGGACCAGCTGCCAGAGTTCCTCGATCGAGGAAGCGCCGCCGACTTCGATCCCGACGTATTTGCCGCGTTTCATGCACTCGCAGGCGATGGTCAGATGCGAATTCCAGGAGGTCGGCACGAACAGCGCCTCGACTTCCGGATCGTCGAGCAGCAGACGGTAGTCCGGAAACGCTTTCGGACGCGGCACCTTGTGATTGTCGAAAATGGATTCGATTTTGGCGATCCGTTCGGGACGCGTATCGCAGACCGCGGTGACCGCGATGCCGGGCATTTCGAAGATGGAGGCCAGCAGGGTTTCCGCGCGGGCGCCCAGGCCGATGATGCCGATTTTCACAATTCTTTCTTCACTCATGAATAAAACCTTTCTCAATGGTTGATGCTCAGTTCGGACGGAGGTCATTCGGCCTTGGAATAATCGATGGCATCGGAACGGAACGGATACGCGGGCAGCCCTTCGGCGTTCTGCAGATTGCAGTCGCCGCGGTAACCGGCATAGGCGTAGCGGACGAATCTGGGTGCCTTGACCTTCGGGGAACTGACCAGCACGGTCTTGCCGTCGATCTTCGCCTCGGCCCAGACGAACTTGCCGTCGGCGCCGGCCACGGCGAACGCACCGGGAGCCTTGCCGTCGGAAGTCTTGAGGCCGCTGTCGGCATATTTGAAGGTGACGCGGATGGCATTCCCTTCCGGTTTGGCGGATTCGAACAGCGGACCGCGGCTGACGATGTTCTTCCCGTAGGCGATGCGTTCGGCTTCCAGCGCGAGACGCTTGCCGACATCCTGCTTGTTGGCGGGGTGGATGTTGGCCGGTTCGCCGATGTCGATGGCGCAGGCCAGACCGACGTTCGGCAGCTCGATCATCATCCGCTGCTGGATGTCGCGCGTCAGCGGATAGCCGGACGGCTGATTCGGGTCGGCGGTCTGCCAGGTCTTGGCCCGGGCGGGCTCGAACGCGGCCAGCTGCACGATGAGGAACGGCATTTCCGGATCGTTCCAGCGCGCGCGCCAGTCGGCGATCAGAGTCTTGTGCAGCGGATAGTAATGGATCCGGCCGTTGTTGGAGCAGCCCTGATACCAGATCACGCCGCGGATCGGGAGCCGGGTCCAGGCCGCCACCATGCCGTTGTAAAGATTCGACTGGAACTGATGGCTCTGGTAGGGGACCTGAACAAAGAGCGGGGCGGCTTTTCTGCCGGTCTTCGCCGCAGTGCAGGAAAACTCGTCATTCATCTTCCAGCCTTTTGCGAGCGCGATCCGGGCGGGACCGGCGGAAAGCGAAGCACCGGCCCGGAGCAGAGTCCGCAATTGACCGCGGCAGGCGGCCCCGTGGAAATATTCGCCGCGGATCGCGAGCACGTTGGCGGAAGTCTGATCGAGCTGATCCGCCTTCAGGGTGATCTTCGCCGTTTTGGCGGATTCGGGATCGTCCGCGTTCCAGCCGGCGATCCGTTTGCCGTTCAGCCAGATATCGGCCTTTTCGGCGACCTTGCCCAGTTTGAACGTGACGTCTTTGCCGCGGAGATTTTTCGGCAGAGTGAATCTCAGGCGGAACCAGCGGGCCGTATAAGCACCGGGAGCCGCTTCCGTAGCGGGTTTCCAGGCGGAATCGTCGAAATCGGCATTGGACCAGGTCTGGGCTTTCGCGCGGGCGTCGGCTCCGGCGGCCTCGAACAGCGGATGCCACGCTTTCATGCCGTCGGCAAACCGTTTGGCCTCTTTTTCCTCATATGCTTTCTTCGCGGCCGCGTCGATCTTGAACTGTTCGACCAGTTTCAGATCGCTGGCCGGACCGAACGCCTTGTATCCTTCCTGAGAGATCCACGGCTCGATCTTGGTGCCGCCCCAGGACGCGTTGATCAGACCGATCGGAACTTTCAGGTCCTGATACAGTTTGCGCCCGAAGAAATAGGACACAGCGCTGAAATAATGGGCGGTCTCGGGCGAGCATTTGACCCAGCCGGAGGCGTTCTTGTACCGGGCGGGAAGCGGGACGTTGTGGGACGGGATCAAAGTCTGGAACGCATAGCGGATCTCGGGATATTTGGCGTTGGCGACTTCCTGTTCGCAGTTGAGCGCGCTCCAGCCGCGGCGGAATTTCTGTCCCATGGGCATCTGCATGTTGGACTGTCCGGAGCAGAACCAGACTTCGCCGATCAGGATGTCTTTAAGTTCGATTTTGGTTTTGCCGTCGGTAACGGTAACCGTGTACGGGGTGCTGCCGGCCTGCATGGCGGGGAAATCCGCCTTCCAGCTGCCGTCCTTTGCGGTCTTGGCCGTGACGGTTTTGCCGTTGAACCGGACCTTGACTTCGGCTCCGGGACCGGCCGTGCCGAAGAAGGAGATCGGTCTTTGCTGCTGAAGCACCATATCCGAGGAGAATACGGTGTCCAGTTTCACGGGTTCAGATGAGGTGGAGGGAACAGGTTCGCAGGTGCTGCAGCCGATCAGGAACACCAGTCCGAATACCAGTCCAAACACCAGTCCGAATGATAACAGTTGTTTTTTCATACTTGACTCCGATTTTTATTTGGGGTTGAAAATACGTTCTATTTTCGATTCATTTCATATTCCAGGCGGCAGCGGCCGCCGTTTTATCTTCCGCCGTGAAGACCTTTTCGCACCAGGCTAAGACCTGTTCATTGAGTTTGCTGTCATGCTCTATCGCGGGAAAATGACCGGCGTCGCGAACGAACAGGGTCCGGTATTTTTCCGGGATCGCGTTGACCACGGAAAACTGTCCGACCGGCGCGACCACGGGATCAAACACCGCCGCGGCGGCGCAGACCGGGATGCGGATATACTTGGCTGAGGCGGACGCATCGAACCAGGCGAGCACCTTCCGGGCTTCGGGATGCTCCAGAACATATTGTCTGCACGCTTCCCCGCTGCCGTTGGACTGATAGTCGAACCGGATCTCCGCGCCGAACGTCGGAACGTTCAGATACGCCGACTTGAACCGTTTGTCCCACGGCAGCAGCAGCGCGCCCATACCGCCGCCCATGCTCCCGCCGGAATAATTCAGATTGTCCGCCGTGTCCGGGAACATGTCCAGCAGCACGCTGGCCGTCATCCACTGATCGGCGATGACGCCGCGCAGGATATAGGTTTCTTTCGACTCGATGCCGTGCAGAACATGTTTCATCGGATCCCACGGAATATCCTTGCATTGGGAAAGACCGAGTCCGCGCACGCAGGCGAAAGCGGTGGTCAGGCCGTTTCGGCTGACCGCGGGTGTGGCGGGATTGCCGTAGCCCTGACCGACCACCAGACCGCCGCAGGATTTTTCCGGACGGGCGACGGTCATGACGAATTCGGTGTTGTCCCAGTTCTTGACCCGGAGGCGGTAGATCCGTTCGCCGGGGTTCGGCGACCAGAGTTCCCGCTCGATGAACCAGGTCGGCTTCATGGACATGACGAGGCGGTAATTCTCCTCCCAGAATTCCCGGAATCCCTCCGGTTCCTCCGGACCGCGGATCGCACGCAGCCGGTCCAAAGTGTATCCGTTGGTCGGATCGAATGGAAAATCATGCTGGATCGTCATCTTTTCCTCATTTCAGTTTCATGCTGTCGTTTCGGTAAGATACACTCCCGCGCTCAAATTGCAAGCGCGGGAAACGCGATTCCGCCGAAAAAGGATCCGCACGAGTCCGTTCAGAACAGCCCGGCCGCGGCAAGATCGGCATACCGGGCGGCACCGGGATTGCAGCGGGGATCGTCGACTGCCTCCAGCTCGGGAATGGAACGGATGGTGCCGTTTCCGAGTTCTTCCAGCCGCCGGGCGAGTTCCCGGAACCGCGCCAGCTGGCCGCCGAGCCGCACCTGGATCGTTTCCATGCCGTTGGGTTTGTAATGGGCGAGCCACTGGGTCCGGAACGCTTCGGCGAACTTCTCGATCGCAGCCAGCACGGCGGGAATGTCCTCCCGAACCGCCCGGAGCGCGGCAACGTCCCCTTTCCGGTAGGCTGCCAGCAGACGGTTCCGGAGTTCCAGTTTCGCCTTGACCAGACCGCCCGCCGCCGAGGCATACGGCAATTCGGTCAGACGCGCCAGAGCCGAATCCAGCGTGGACAAAAATTCCCGCAGGATCTCCGACTGTTCCAGCTTCAGCAGACGCCAGCCCAGACCGAGAAGCGGATCGTCCCAGATCATGATGGAAAGAGTGCCGGCCCCATTATCCTGACCGGGGATGCAGTAATTCATTTCCGAAGCGGTCAGCGCCTGCTGCCAGGAAACGCACTTCAGCGCGCGGGAAAGGCGGTCCAGACGGTCCGCATCGTTTCCGTCCCGGCCGTAAGCCAGCTCGGCGCCCCAGAAAATGCCGGCGAATGCGCTGTCGAACCCGCAGTAGGCGCCATCGTCGCCCCACATGGTGAAGAAAAATTCGCGGACGCCGTTTTTCCGGCAGGACTCGATGCAGGGCTGTACCCTCGGAGCGGAATACTGCTGATCGTAAGTCAGCCGGTACCAGGTCCAGAGACCCGACCCCATCACCGGTTCCCGGCCGAAACTGCGGTGGATCTCCAGCATCCGGTCGTAGGTCGGGACATCCTGATGATAATAATCCCAGTAAACCAGCTGGACTTCCGGCGGGACCGCCGCCTTGACGTCGTCCGGAATGACCGCATCGGTATCGTAATAAGTCTGCGTTTTGCTGCCCATGCGGAAATACATGTCCGACCAGATCATCGGCCGGAGCCCGGCCTCGCGGCAGAGCTCGCAGACTTTCCGCAGGTGTCCGTTGAAAATGTCGAAATTACGTTTCCAGCCGTGCTTGTCCATATATTTTCCCCGGCCCAGATCGTGCGTTTCATCGAATCCGATATGGATCCGGCGCGAGCGGCAGGCCGAGCTCCAGAAGGCGATCATCTTGCCGATCAGCGCATAGGTCGCAGGTTCCTCGGCCAGCAGCACGCTGGCGGTGTCGCGGAGCGGCTTGGCCCCGGCATGACGCAGGAAGATCGCGAGATGTCCCAGCGCCTGGATGCACCCGATCAGTTCGATCCCGAGCGACGCGGCATGATCGTCCAGCTCGCGGACCTCTTCCAGAGAAAACGCCCCGCGAAGACAGCCGAAATGCGGTTCGTCCGGCAGCTGATAGGTGTCCTCTGTATACAGCATGACCATATTGTAACCGGCCAGCGCCAGACGGCGGAGCACCGATTTGGCGTAAGGAACGGTCATCACCGCATTGCGCGAGGAATCCAGCATCACGCCGAAAAGATCGAAGGCGCATTTTTCCCCCTGCGTCTGCAGTCCGGCCAGCGCCAGGCCCGCTCCGCGCAGCGCCGAAGCGAGCGTGTCGTAGGTGACCGTGATCCCGTTGGGGGTCAGCGCGACGCTCAAGGCCGCGCCTTTCTGAAAATGCAGAGTGCCGTCGTTCCCGGCAGTTTCCCGGAAGGGATATTCTTCGGCGAGAGTGCGCAAGGCGCGGGCGATTTCCGGAGCGGTTTCCGGAAAGGACCAGGTGAGAGTATTCATTTCGTCCTCCTTTGTCGGCGTAGATGTTAAGAATAATATAAACCGGGAGAGTCCGAAAAACAAGCCTCGCACCGGAAATATGCGATATTTCATGCAAAATGCGATAAAATAAAAAAACGTTCCTGCTGGAGCGAAAAAAACGGAAACGGCAGGGCATTTGGCACCAAACCGGTATTCCGTATTTGAAAAAACGAAAAAACGGCGTATGGTACCGGTCATCGGATCATAAAATAATCATGCGGGAGAATACGATATGGAAAAGATCGCGGTGGTCGGATTGGGCATGCTCGGATGCAGTCTGTGCGCTTCGCTGGAAGGCAGTTGCGTCCGCCTCGGCTGGAGCCGCCGGCCCGAAGTCGGACAATGGGCGGTGCGGAACGGTCTGCTGGAGGAAGCGTGCGCCACCGTGGAGGAAACGCTGGCGAAAGCCGATCTGACCGTGCTTTGTCTGCCGATCCCGGTCATCATGGAATATCTGCACCGCTATGCTCCGCAGATGAAGGATACCTTGGTCACGGACATCGGCAGCGTCAAGGGCTGCATCGAACGGGCGGCGGTCGAAAACGGCGTGCGGTTCGTCGGCAGTCACCCGATGGCGGGGACCGAAAAATCCGGACCGGAATCGCTGGTGCGCGGGATCTACGAGGGCGCCTCGGTCTTCATCGTGCCCCCGCCCGGTGCGGCGGAAGCGGATATCGCGCAAGTGGAATCGCTCTGGCGCAAAGTCAAGGCCAAACCCCGGCGTCTGAGCTCTCAGGAACACGATCTGCTGGTGGCCAATACCAGTCACGTGCCGCACGTGGTCTCGTCCGCGCTGGCGTTGAGCGTGCTGGACGTGCCCGAAAACGAACGCGCGCTGCGTTTCGACGGCTGCGCTTCGGGGTTCCGGGACACGGTCCGCGTGGCGGCGTCCTCCCCGAGGATGTGGAAAGAGATCCTCTCGCACAACCGCGAGGCTGTGCTGGCCGCGATGGAGTCCTATGAGGAACGCTGCGCCAAGCTCAAGAAACTGATCGCCGACGGCGATTTCGACGGCTTCGAAAAGGAATTCGCCCGCGGCAAGGAAATGATCGAACTCTGGCAGAGCACCAAGCATCCGAAATTCCGCCGGTAAGACCGCGGGCCGATCCTTTTACTTCGGCTGATTCTGTTCAAACAGTTCCGCCGCGACTTCCACACACCGTTCGCACGGCGTCCGATACACCGTTTTGAGCTCGCGGCAGAATTCCGAACCGTTCGCGGCGACAAAAGCCGCACGGACCGCTTCCCGCCGTTCCGCGGGGACCATCAGCAAGGCCGCATGCAGCGCGCCGCAGCGTCCTTCGGGCGCACGTCCGCCGCCGCAGGATGAAAGTTCCGCCGTCAATTCCGGATGACCGCAGCCCGCGGCGACCGACTGGGCACAGTTATGGGTGCGCGGCACCTGCTGAAACAACTCCAATGCATGATTCATCTTACGCTCCGTTTCCGCCGGGATCTCCGTCCGGCCGGGAAACAGTATAGCACGGATCCGCCAAAAAGCAAATCCGGCGGGAAAAAACCGTTTTTTTTCTGTTCCCCGCTTGCAATTTCCGGAGTCCGGCATTACGTTGCGTCCGTTGGCCGACCGATCGAGTCCCCCCGATCGCCGGATCTGTCACGGCGGCATTGCCGCGGACATGACCGTCTTGAGCAGAAAGGAGGGACCGGAAACAACCGTCATGCCCGAACGATCATCGAAACATCCCCCGCACCCGGATCCCGGGTTCCATTTGCAAAAAATCAATTCACAGGAGGATGAAACATGAGATCCATCACCACATTCACCATTCAGTATGCGCACCGGTTCTACAACTTCAAAGGCGAAGCCCAGTATCTGCACGGACACACCGGGATCCTGACGATCGCGGTGGAAGACACCATCAATCCGGGCGTGAACATGGTGTTCCCCTGCAACGAGATCCGCAAGACCGCGTGGCACGTCATTCAGAATTTCGATCACGCGCTGATCCTGCGTCATGACGACCCGCTGCTCCCCGCGGTGCTCGGGGTCTATGAAAAACAGGGCATCAGAAACGGCGCCCCGACCAACCAGATGAAAGGGCCGGCATTCAAAACCGAACTGGCGACCGCTCATCCCGACTGCCGGCTGGTGGTCACCAAAGAGACCATGACCGTCGAAGGCATGATCAAGATCGTCTACGAGCTGCTCAAGGACAAGCTCAACATCGCCAAGATCACCTTCGTCAGCGGCGACAATTCGGCCTGCCAGGAATATCCGGTGAAGGGAACGCGCGACCGCTGTCCCTGCTGCGGGATCGCGCTGGATGAAAACGGCGTCTGTCCGAAGTGCGGCTGCCGCAAATCCTGACGTTTTTCCCGGATAAACAAACGTGCCCTCCCTACGGCACGGAAAGCATCGGTTCGTCGGTTCGGACCGGTGCTTTTTTGTGTCCGGAAACGGAATTCCGGAAAAAATGATCAAAAAAATCATTTTTTCATCAAAAAAACCATTTTCTTTTTAGTATCGGCATGTATATTATATTTCAGCAAGATAGTTTTTCATCAATCAAAAAATTCAAGAGAAAGGAAAAATTCAAACATGAAAAAGGCAAGTCCCCTGAAGCGTTCGACGCCGCATCCGGAAAAGCATTTCACCCTGATCGAACTCCTCGTGGTGATCGCGATCATAGCGATCCTGGCGTCGATGCTGCTGCCCGCGCTGAACAAGGCCCGCGATAAGGCGAAAAGCAGCAACTGTCTCGGAAATCTCAAACAATTCGGGGTCGCGCTGCACATGTACACCGCCGACAATCAGGACTACCTCCCGAACACCCGGACCGGGACCAAGGGAGCGCTCTGGATCGATCTGCTCTTCCCGTATGTCAAAAATGCCAAGTCCTTCCACGATTCCGCGGATACTTTCGCCTACCAGAAAGGCCGCAAATTTGCAGACACGAACATTCCCATGGTGGATGGCTTGAGTTATCTTTCGAATTCCAGATACCCCACGGCCGGCACGGAAAACTGCATTTCCGCAAAACTTACCAGAGCGCCCTACCCGTCGGGTCAGATGTATATCGGCGACGGAACGGGCAACTTCCAGTCGACCATCGCCGGCAACAACTCCACGGACTGCCTGCTCTACTGGAATCAGTATATGGGCAAACGTCAATGGCACGCCCGGCACTCCGGTATGCTGAATCTGGTTTACGTTGACGCCCATGTCGGCCACATCAGCGGCATGACGGTCCACAATTTCAATCCGACGCATTCGGTGCTGGTCAAATGCAATACGGACGGAAGGATCTTCTGGGGTGGGACCGTTCTCGCCACCGGCAGCGTCCCGTGGTTCAAATAAGCTGAAAAACAACAACCTGAGAGGCAAATATGAAAAAAACCTGGTTCGTGCTGGCAGCGGTCCTGACCACCTTGACGGTCTCCGCCGGAAACGTGCAGCTCTGCGGCAGTTCTTATGGAAAACATGAGATCAAACTGCTCATCAACAAGGCGGTCGTCCGCGAGGGCGTGATCTATCAGTATCAGAATGTCGGCGAAAATATCGATTTCAAAAAACTGCCGGACTGCAAGGTGCTGATCGTCGCCTCAAGCATCTCGAAGAAACTCACGCCCGAAGAAATGACCCAGCTGCGTCAATGGGTCACGAACGGCGGGCATCTGGTGCTGATCTGCCGCGCCGTCAACGCGATCGCCGCGCCCAAGGACTGGAAATGGGCCGGGCTCACCATGGTCCGCGTCCTGAAAAAATACCAGGTCCTGGCCGTCGATCCCGCCTCGCCGCTGCTCAAAGGCATCCCGGCGGATAAAGATCAGCCTCTGTTCGGGAATGAAGTGCTCGCCGTCCCGGTTTCCGCGCCGATGAAAGTCATCGCCGGCAACGGCAATAACGCGTTCATTGCCGAGGGCACGTTCGGCAAGGGGAAAATCTATATGCTCGCCGTGGAAACGTTCCGCATGTTCAACAAGCAGCACCTTCATCCTTTCCGCGAACACCAGCTCACGGTGATCCGGAACATCCTCGATCTGGCCGCACCGACCAGCGACAGCAATGTGCGGACCGGACTGCTCGAGCAGTGGCAGCAGAAACGCGGCGGCGTGCTGGTCTGGAACCGCGAATGGCAGCGCGGCGAAGTCCACGGCCCGCGTTTCAATCCGCCGATGCCCGAGGAAAAGGAGATCATCGACTCGATCCCGCTGCATCTGGCGAGAAACGAATACGAAAGCGTGCAGATCAACCTGACTCCGCTCGAAAAATACGGTCTGGTTTCGTGGAAGATCGACCTCGACGGTCTCCCGGAACACGCGGTCAAATTCTATGTTCAGGAACGGCCCGACCCGATCCCGTGGCCGAAGAATCCGTCCATCGCGAGGGAATTCCCCTACTGGCTGATGCCGCCGGAATACGTCGCGCCGAAAGGCAAACCCGAATTCAAGGCGTCCGCGCCCGGCGTCACCATGATCGTCTGGCTCCGCTTCAACACCTGGAACGTCGCCGCCGGCAATTACAGCCCGAAACTCACGCTCAAATTCGACAACAGAACCTCGGTCACGGTCGCGCTGCCGCTGAAAGTCGCGAAAACCGCCGTGCCGCGCAAACGTCCGATCCTGCTCGGCGTCGGCGGCTACGGCATCGACGTGAACAATCTGGAGGCCGCGGAACGCTTCATCAACGACCTGCATGAACACGGCAACGAATGGAGCACCTTCAACGTGATCCGGCTGGGCAAAGTCAAGATCAAAGGAACGGACAAGCCGCTGGACTTCAAGGCGATGAAGGAATACGCCTCCAAGCCGGACCAGCTGCCCGAGCTGGACTTCTCCGCGTTCGACGGCTGGATCCACGCCAACCTGCGCCGCAACATGACCAACTACCGGGTCAACCTGCCCGGAGCGGGCCTGAATGCGATGTTCACCAAGGCCGGGTTCCCGAAAGACAAGATCCGCGCCGCGGAAGACTGGTTCTACCGTTCGTTCTCGCGCTATCTCCGGGAAAGAGGCATCCGCATGGTCCTCACCTCCAAAGGCGATGAACTGCACCGCAAGGAACTCTACGAATCCTGGCTGCCCTGGGCCAAACGCCTGACCGCCGCCGGATTCGACTGCACCTCCACGTTCAGCTTCGGCGCTTCGGATTTCACGCAACTGGTGGCCGATCTCTCGCCGTACACGCGGCTGTGGACCCTCAACCGCCAGCTGGCGCTGGTCTTCACCGATGCGCAGAGAAAAGGAACGATCAAACTCCGCGACGATGCGTTCATCGGCACCTACGGTGCGGGCGAAGGCCGCGGTTCGGAATTCCGCAAACCGCTGACGGCCTCGCGCTTCCTCGGCTGGGAATCCTGGCGCAACCGCATTTCCACGTGCTCGCCGAATCCGTGGTTCAAAGGCTGGATCTACTATTGCGACTACGGCAACTCCGGTCAGACCGGCGGCATCGGCGGCGAACGCTGGCTGGCCTACCTCGATTTCAAGAACCAGAAAGTCCCGATGGCCGACTGCCCGTTCTGGGAAGGGATCCGCGAAGGCATGGAAGACGGCAAC
>JAGAEF010000131.1 GCA_017613255.1 Lentisphaeria bacterium | reverse complement strand
TCGTACACGAAACACTTTTTCAGCCCCGGACGCACGATCTTTGCCGCCTCCAGCTGAAGACGCGCCTGAAAGCCCGCCCCCATGAGAAGGATGGAAGAAGCGTCTTTTCTTGCAAGATGATCGATGGCCAGCGCGCTGGCGGCTCCCGTGCGGACGCCGGAAACCTGCGTACAGTCCGCCACGCACAGGGGGATCATGGTATCGGGATCGTTGAGGATCACCAGTCCCGTGGCCCGGGGCAGCCCCTGCTTGTAGTTCTGGGGATTGGAGCCCAGCCACTTGATCCCCGCCATGTTGATTTCTCCGCCGATGCAGCAGGGCATGGCGTTGCATCTGCCGTAGCGGTTTTCATCCTCCACGGTGGTCCCCCAGCGGAGCACGACCTTGCTGGGGCTGTTCACCTGGTGCTGGACATGCAGAGTCAGCACCTTGCGCACGTCTTCGATGGCCGCGCGGATATCGTGACCGCCCAGCGCTTTCAGCTGGGCATCGTTCAGGAACATAAGATCAAGTTTCATTGCATTCTCCCGTTTTTGTCGTTTGCAGCCTTTCCCCGGGAATCCGGGAAAATCTTTCTTACAATAGCACCGAATCTTCCGCTTTTCAATCCGGCGTGGGCCCCGCTTCCCGAAAAAATCGCGCCGGGTGTTGAAAATGGAAGGAAAAGAGGTATATTTTCCCTGTCCCGAATTTTTCCTGCCGGTCTTTGCGGGAAATTCTTTCGGGCAAAGGAGAAAAACGATGAAAAAGACGATATTTCCGGCGGAAGGACACCTTTCGGCGGGCTGCAATTACTGGGCAAGCCACGCGGGGATCCGCATGTGGCAAAAATGGGACGAAACGACCGTGGACAAGGATCTTGCCGCCATAGCTTCCCACGGCATGGATACGCTCCGGGTCTTCCCCCTCTGGCCGGATTTCCAGCCCGTAAACATCCTGCGGACCTGTTCCGGAGTCATGCGGCAGTACTGCGGAAAGAACGAAAAACTTCTCTCCCCGGACGAGGACGGAATGGATGAGGAAATGCTTTTGCGCTTCGCGTCGCTCGCGGATCTGGCGGAAAAGCATCACTTGAAACTCATCGTGGGACTCCTCACGGGGTGGATGAGCGGGAGACTTTTCGTGCCGGAAGCTCTGGAGGGACGCAATCTCTTCACCGATCCGGAAGCGTTGCGCTGGGAGGGGCGTTTCCTGCACACTTTCGTGAGACGGTTCAAGGATCATCCCGCCATTGCCGCGTGGGAGCCGGGGAACGAATGCAACTGCTTAAGTCCCCTTCCCTCCGGGGATTTCGGAAGCGCCTCCTACCACTGGATGGACTTCGTGACAAGCGCCATCCGCGCGGAAGACCCCGTGCATCCCGTTTACAGCGGCATGCACGGATGCCCGGCGGAGGCGGAAAAACAGTGGAATCTCCACATGCTTGGAGAGCTTTGCGACGGGACGACCACCCACCCATACCCCCTGTTCACGCCCCACTGCGGGAAAAGTCCGCTGAACACCCTTCCCGCAGTCCTCCACAGCACGGCGGAAACGCTTTTCTACCGGGGAATAAGCGGGAAACCCGCCTTCGTGGAGGAGATCGGCACACTGGGAGAGTGTTTCCTTTCCCGGGAAAGGACCGCTTCCTATCTGCGCACGGCGCTGCTTTCCGCATGGGTCCACGACTGCCGGGAAGTCTGCTGGTGGTGCGCCTTCGATCAGGATCATCTGGAATTTTCCCCCTACTGCTGGGAGGGCGTGGAACGGGAGCTGGGACTCTTCCGGCAGGAGAGATCCCCCCATCCCGCGGCGCTGGAAGTGAAGAAGACCATGGAATTCCTGCATTCTCTTCCCTTCGAAAAACTCCCGAAAAGAAAGGCGGATGCCGTGGTTCTCCCCGTTTCCCGGCAGGAAAAGTGGAAGAGTTCCTACGGAGCCTTCCTTCTGGCCAAGCAGGCGGGCGCGGAGATCGAATTTCATTCCGCGGCAAAGGAAGAACTCCCGGACGCGCCCTTATACTGGCTTCCCGCGCTGGACAACGGGAGCACGGTAAGCTTTTCTCTCTATTCCCGGCTTGTGGAAAAGGTGAAGGAGGGGGCTTGTCTTCTGGTCACCGACGGCGGAAACGCCGTAGTGCACCATTTCGAAAAGGTCTTCGGCTGCCGCATCGAATATACTGCTCTGGTCCCGCGGGAGATCCGCTTCCGGGACGGGGAAAACGGCGAAACAAGCACGACAGCCCCCGTCACGCGCAAACTTGTCCCGGTCACGGCAAAGATCCTCCTTGCCGACGAAGAGGGGGAAGTTCTCCTTTCCGTAAACGAACTGGGAAAGGGAAAGGTCTTTTTCCTTGCCTGCGCTCCGGAAATGACCGTGCTGGACGAAAAGAAGCCCCAATGGTACAGGATCTACCGGAAGATCTTCCGGGAAGCGGGCCTCCTTCTCCCGGAAAAACTCCCCCAAATCGGGCGCACCCTGCATGAATTCCCCGACGGGAAGAGTGCCGTCATCGAGCTCAACTATTCGGACGCACCCGCCGACGGGATCCCCCCCAACGGCATGCGCATGAACTTTGCCGGGAAAGAGACGATTTTCCCCTCCAAAGCGTGACGGAAAGAGGAAAAAAGCCTCTTTTCGTTTTTTTCGGAGGAAAAAGCGTTTGACAAAGTTTCTTCCCGTGCTACCTTATCGTCATGGAGGGACTTTCCTCCTCATGCAAAGAAATCCAAAACGAAAATAAGCAAAGAAAGGCAGAAAAATGATCAGCAAGGAAATGTTGGATCTTCTCACCTCCCTCATCAAATGCCGGCCCGTTTCCAACGATATAGCCGCCGTCAACCGCGTTCATGATCTCATCAAGGCGTTTCTGGACAAGAAGGGCGTCTACAATCATACCGAAGAGATCAACGGGAGAAAGGTCCTTTTCGCCGCAACGGTGGAATCCAAGACCGTGGACTACCTTTTCAACGCCCATATCGACGTGGTCCCCGCCGTCTTCGAAGAGCAGTACACCCCCCGCATGGAAGGCAACATCATGTACGGAAGGGGACCCGGCGACGATCTGGGGAATGCGGTGACTCTGGTGCAGACGCTTCTGCGGTTTGCCGGAAAGCACGTTTCCGCCGGCGTCATCTTCACCGCCGACGAGGAGATCGGGGGATATACCACGGCGGAAATGGTCTCCAGAGGCTACAAGGCGAAAAAGTGCATCATCGTGGTGGACGGCGGCGGGGAGAACATCATCACCTCCGAAAAGGGGATGCTTTCCGTGCGGCTCATCGCCAAAGGCAAGGGCGGACACGCCTCCGCGCCCTGGGCGTATGACAATCCCATCGAAAAACTTTTCGCCGCCTACCGCACCCTGCGGGAGGGCTGGGATCAGCCCACAGTCGACAATCAGTGGAAAGACTCCCTTGCCGTCACCCAGGTGGACGCGGGCATGGTGCACAACCAGATCCCCGAACAGGCCTCCATGGTCCTCAACATCCGCTACATCGCCGACGACAGACGCTGGAAGATCATGGAAAAACTCCGGGCCACGGGTCTGGAAGTGCAGATCGTGGAAGAGTGCCCGCCGGTGACGTCCAACTGCGACGATCCCCAGCTGCAGAGGCTTCTCAAGCTCTCCGCGGAGGTGCGCAACAAGCCCTGCGCCTTCATCAAGATGAACGGCGCCACCGACGCACGGCACTTGAGAACGTTGAATGTGCCCATTGCCATCATGGGGCTGGTCAACGGTTTTTCCCACTCCGCAAAGGAATTTGCAGATCTTTCCAGCATGGAAGTCCTTACGGAGATCTTCGAAAGGTTCGTTCTGGAAGAGTAACGCTTTGCATGGAGCGTTTCCGTCATGGCGGACCACGATTGGAACCCCTTCTGGACAGCGGTGATCAAATTTCTTTTGTGTCTTGCCGCCGTGCTTCTGTACGGGTACATCCATGACTGGGAGGATTTGCCGTTCCTTGTGCTTGCCGGTCTTTTCGTCTTTCTTGTCCCGCTGAAAAACAGGGAGGAGGACGAGCACTCCTGCTGGACTTCATTCCGGTCCCGCAGGGATGAGGACGAGCATTTCCCGTGGTCCCTTTTCCGGTCCCGCAGGGATGACGACGACGATTCGTTCCGCCCATGAGGGAAACGCTTCCCCCTCTTTTCCGCCCCCCGTTGCGCAAGAGGGGCGAAAAGAAACATTTTTCCCGGGAAAGTGCGCTTCGCGCACCTTGACAAATCCGGGAAAGGTGTTATATTCCCTGTAAAACCGAATCCCCCGCCCAGCAAAAGGAGTAAAAAATGAACCTGTCCCTTTTCGCATTTTCCCCGGAACTTGCTGTTTTCGCCGAAAGCCATATCATCTACGCCTTCCGCAATTCCGATATTTTCGGGCAGGGGATCGTGCTTCTTCTGCTCCTTTGCTCCGTCATCACCTGGACCTTCATGCTGGCGAAGGGCTTCAGCATCAGCAAAGCCTCCAAGGACAGCGCCTCCTTCATCCGCAGGTTCCGGGAGAAACGCAATCCCTATGTGCTCTTCGACCGCATCGAAGAGGAGAACAGCCCCTCCGCACGGATCTGCGAGGCGGGGTACAGCGGATCAACTCTCTGGGAGCCATCGCCCCCAGCGGCGGGCACCGGGCGCTGACTCCGCTGGAACTGGAGATCGTGAAAGGAACGCTGGAAGAGGCGGAGGCGGACCAGATCCTCGTGCTGGAAAAACATGTCATCCTGCTGGCCACGGCGGTGACCATCAGCCCCTTCCTGGGACTTTTCGGGACGGTCTGGGGGATCATGCTCTCCTTCACGGATCTGGCCATCATGGGCAAGGCGGACATCCAGACCCTCGCCCCCGGCGTCAGCGGAGCGCTTCTCACCACCGTGCTGGGGCTGATCGTGGCCATCCCCTCCGTGTTCGGGTACAACATCATCACCAGCCAGGTGAAATCCACCATCGTCCAGCTGGACAACTTCGTGGAAGAGTTCCTTCTGAAGCTCAAGGTGGAACAGGTGACCGTGCTTCAGGCGGCGGAGGAGGAGAAGCAGTCTCAGGCCGAAGCCCCCGCAAACACGCTTTCCGGCGGGACCGGATCCGGAACCTTCTGAAAACGGGAGAAGACCGTGCGCAGACGCTTCGAAACGAAATGCTATGACGAGATCAACATCACGCCCCTCATGGACACGGTGTTCTTCCTCCTCATCATCTTCATGATTACCGCCCCCCTTCTGGAATACTCCTTCAACGTGAATCCGCCCCCCATGAAGGCTTCCAAACTCAAGCCCGACGAGTATTCCAAAAGCATCAACATCAACAAGGAGGGGCAGATCGAATTCGAAAAAAGGGTCATCCCCATGGAGACGCTGCTGAACCGTCTGAGGGATCTCAAAAGAGGGAAAAACGGCAGTAAAATCAAGCTCTTCCTCCGGGCGGACAGGGAGATCAAGTACGGGAAAGTCATCGAAGTGCTCCGCGCCGTCCGGCAGGCGGGCCACACGGATATAGCTCTTGTGACGGGAGACGACCGATGAATCCGGGAGCAGATATCGTCCTTTCCTATGATCCGGGGAAACGCCCCCTGCCCTATGTGAAGGGCGGGAAACTCTCCCTGATTTTCCTTGGCGTGCTTCTTTTCCACGGAGTTGCCGTGATTCTGCCCTTTTTCGTTATGAAGATCTCCGATTTTCTCAATCCCCCCCTTGCCGTGGAAAAGGTCTCCCTTGTGGAGTCCGCCCCCAACGACAACGAGATCCCCACGCCCTTCCCCTCCCCCAAACGTCCCGTGAACAAAGGCGTGCCGCCCAAGGGGGAGGAAAAGGTCCCCGATTTTCCCGAATTCGACGAAATCCCCAAAATCCCCGATCCCCCCGTGCCCGCTCCCGTGAAGGAAGAGGTGAAAAAGGAGGTCAGGGAAGAGGTGAGGAAGAAGGAGGCGAAAAAGCCCCTGGAAGTGCCGCCGGAAAAGGTCAGGCCGGTAAAGGAAACCAAAAAGCCGGAAAAGAAGAAGTATGTTGATCCCAGTGAGATCAAGGTAAGCACCACGATGGTGAAAACGACGAAAAAGCCCCCCCCCCGGACCCGTACAAGTACTTCCCCGCAGGGCAAAAGCGATGCACAGAAGCGGGCGGACAGGATCAGGGCTCTCCTGAAAAACTATGACAGGGACAGAGGCAAAGAGGGCATTTCTTCTTCAGCCAGCCCCCACGGCCGGGACGGCGGGACCGGGGAAGCCGGCGGCGCGGGAGGACCAAAGGGCGTCACCAGCAGAGAGCTCATGGGCTATTACGAGCAGGTGAGAGTCTATCTCATGCGTTCCTGGCAGCAGCCCAATACCGCCTTGCTGAACAACGCCCGCCCGGAGGTGCAAGTGCTCATCCAGGTGGATTCTTCCGGAAGGATCCTTTCCGCAAGGATCACGAAGAGATCGGGCAACAACGCCATGGATGTTTCCGTGGAAGATATGCTGAACAAGGTGAAAGTCCTCCCCAAGCCCCCTTACGAGATGACTTTCACGGTCAATGTGAATATCGAATAACCTACGAAAAGCCTATGAGAGTTTTGCGGAAATGCCGCAGGATCGTCTGCCTGATTTTCTGGACGCTTTTTTCCGCGCTCCGGGCGCTGCCCTGCGCCCTGAAAAAGGACAAGTGGAGCGGGGTCTCTTCCATGACGGGAGAGGTCGGACGCTGGTGCAGAGGGATCCTTTCCATTTGCAATATCCGTCTTGCCGTCCACGGAGACGCCGCACAGGGGGCGGGGGCGCTGATCGTTTCCAATCATACCGGGTATGTGGACATTCCCGTGCATGCGGCAGTCTTCCCCATCCGGTTCGCCCCCAAGGCGGAACTTAAGCATACGCCCGTATTCGGCTGGCTGGCCCGGCTTTCCCGGCCCGTATGGGTGGAC
>JAGAEF010000130.1 GCA_017613255.1 Lentisphaeria bacterium | reverse complement strand
GTTCTGGGACTGGGCATGGGCGGAGAATGGGCAAAGGCGGCTTGGGAGCTTCCCAACGCCGAACTGTGCATGGTTTATGACCCCGCCTACGGAAAATACGACCGGATCGATACGGACTGGTACGAAAGCAAGAAGATTAAACGGGCCATGACGGAAGAGGAGATCTACAACTCGGACGCCGACATCATCGTGGTGGCCTCCCCGGATCAGTACCATGCGGAACAGTCGGTCAAGGCGCTGAAGGCGGGCAAGCACGTGGCCTGCGAAAAGCCCCTTGCGCTGACCCTGGAGGACTGCCGGAAGATCATCAACGCCGTGGAAGAGACCAAAAAGGAGTTCATGACCGGGCAGGTCTGCCGCTATGCCCCCAGCTTCCGGCTCATGAAAAAGTTCATCGACGAAGGCCGGATCGGAGAGATCGTGGCTATAGAGGGCTCCTACGCCCACGACTACGCCAAGGTGGGGGGCTGGGAGGACTGGAGAAAGTGCAAGGAGGTGGGACGCTACGGGTTCATCGGCGGCGGCTGTCACGCTCTGGACCTTCTCCGCTTCCTCGCCGGGGATCCCACGGAGGTGACCTGCTACATGAATCAGAAATTCCTGCCCGACTGGTCCAAGCCCGATACCGGGGTGGCCATCGCCAGATTCCCCAATGACGTCATTGCCCGGATCTTCGTTTCCATCGGGATCAAGGCGCCCTACACCATGGGGACCATCGTCTACGGCACGAAGGGAACCCTCCGCTACCGGGACGAAAAATGCGTGGAGATCGCGGAAGAATCCGTCTACACCACCACCAAGGAGCTTCAGTACGTGAAGATCCCCGCGCTGGGAGCGGGCCACCACATCAAGTCGGAGCTCGCCGCCTTCCTGGACCATCTGGAAAACGGCACGGATTTCCCCAGCGACGTCTATCAGGGGACCAAGACCGTCGCCTTCGCGGAAGCGGCCATCCGCTCATCCCTTTCCGGGAAGCCCGAAAAAGTGGACTACAACTACTGAAAACGAACACAAGGAGTCATCATGAAAGCCGGGTTCTTCACCACGGATATTTCCCTCCCCGTCCATCATAACCTTTCGGGCGGCTACACCCGCAACCTTTCCACGAGAGCCTTCGACGCCCTCAAGATCCGCGCCTCCGTCTTTTCCGACGGCAAGATCAAGACGGCCATCGCCGCCGTGGATTCCTGCGGGATCGACGAACAGTTCATCAGCGAAGCGCTGGAAGAGGTGGAAAAGGTCGCCGGGATCACCTTCGACGCCCATATCATCGCCGCCACCCATGTGCACACCGGCGGCCATCTGCGGCACGGTCAGGTGGAACAGATCGAAGCGTGCAGAAAGTTCCTGCCGCCGGAGATCTACCCCCTCATGGATCCCGAGTCCCTCCCCGTTCCGGACGCCTCCTACTACGACTACTGCAAGAATCAGCTCGCCACCGCCCTTATCGAGGCGACTCTCCGTCTGGAGGATGCCGAGATCAGTCTCGGGAAGGGCGAAGAGGGCGGCAGAGCCTTCAACCGCCGCATCAAGATGAAGAACGGACGCACCTATACCCACGGGGGAAAAGGGAATCCGGACATGGTGGACTATGCGGGCCCCATCGACCCGGAAGTGAATGTTCTGGGCGCGTGGAGGAAGGACGGCTCGCTGATCGGCTGCGTCATCAACTACGCCTGCCACGGCACCTGCATGTGCGGCAGCAACGGCTCCCACGGGGACTGGTTCCAGTACACGGACCGCCTGATAAAGAAACTCATGGGGGAAGAGTCCGGCGTGGTCATCATGAACGGCGCCTGCGGAGACGTGACTCAGGTCAACAACTTCTCCCTCCGGATCGACTTCGGAGAAAGAGTGGCAAAGGAGCTGGGCGGAAGAGTGGGCGCGGAAGCCTACAAGGTCCTGCTGGGAGCCTATCCCCGGCCCGACGCCACCATGGCCTTTGCCCATGAAGTCCTCTCCGTTGCCAAGCGCCACCCCTCCCCCGAGCATTTTGCCGAGGCCGTGGAAAAACTCAAGAAGGGCGATCCCAAAGTGGACGAGGACGCCATGTTCGCCAGAACCACCATCATGGCGGAAGCCATGTACCGGAAGGATCCCGTTGCCAAACAGGACATCACCGCCATCCAGATCGGGGAAGCGGTCTTCGTCTCCAACCAGAACGAGCTCTTTACGGAACTGGGACTCAAGATCAAGAAGGCAAGCCCCTTCCGCTACACCTTCGTCTGCACGCTGGCCAACGGGCACTGCGTCTACGTTCCCACCCTTTCCTCCTTCGATCCGGCAACCGGAGGCGGGTACGAAACGAGGATCAATCCGGGCCGTCTGGACATCCATGCGGGAGACATCATGACCGACAAGGCCATCGAAATGATCCGCTCTTTTACCCCCGATGCGCCTGAAAAGATCGATTTCAAGCCCAGAAAGCCCTGGAGCTACGGCACGAACCCGCCCCAGATCGACTGAACAGAAAACCGGAAGGGGGGCTCCTGCCCCTTCTTCCTTCAACCCGGCAACCAAAGGACGCGAAAAAATGAAAAATCACACCGTGAAATTCCTGATTTCCGCCGCATTTCTCCTGCTTCTTCCTTTCCTGCTGTGCGGGAAGGATGTTTTTCTCCTGAAGGACGGCAAGGCCGTTTCCGTCATACGCACAAACAAGAACGCTTCCGATCTGGAACGCCACGCGGCAAACGAGCTTTCCTTGTTCCTCGGCAAGCTCTCCGGCGGGGACGCCCCCAAGGTTCTGGAAAAGGGAAAATCTTCCTCCCTCTATCCCGTCTCCTTTGCTCTGGTCAAGGAAGATGGCGAGATCCGGGAGGACGGGTTCCGCATCAAAGTGACGGAAAAAGGCACAGTCATTTCCGCCAAGGATGAAAGGGGGCTGCTTTACGGCGCCTACGAGATCCTCAAACGGTACGGGAAGATCCGTTTCCTCATCCCCGGGGAAGACGGGACCTATTTCCAGCCGAAAAAGACGCTTGCGCTTCCCGTTTCGGATACGGTCTACAATCCCTCCTTCCGCTTCCGCACGTTCTTCTTCGAATCCTGCAACGTGAATTCCCCCATCAAGGCCACCTACGACTGGATGCTGAGGAACAATATGTACATCGAGGTCTCCCCTCTGCAGTACAACAACAAGGCCATCAGCGCTCTTCTGAAACCCAGAGCGGCCAATCTGCGGGGGACCATCCACAGCTTTTCGGGTCTCCTCACGCTGGATCCCTCCACCTGCCACGTTTCCAAAGAGATCGTCAGGCGTCTTGTGAAGGAGAAACCCCATCTCTTCCCCCTCGTGGACGGCAAACGCAAGCTGGACTTCACCACCTCCGGCGGCGACCGGGCACAGCCCTGCACCTCCAATGAGGAAACCATTCAGATCATGGGCGGCAATCTCCTCGCCCTCTACAAAAAGTACGGCAGTCTGGAACATTTCTGCTGCATGCTGGGGAACAACGACGGGACGATCTGGTGCGAATGCGATTCCTGCAAGGCGCAGGACGGCAAGGGCGACTCCTACAACTACCCCGCCAACCGGTACTGGACCTTCGTGAACCGCCTTTCCGGAATGGTCTACAAGGAGTTCCCCAACGCGGACGTGAGAGGCTGGGCCTATCAGAATTTCCACTCTCCGCCCAAGACGGTCACCCCGGACAAGCGCCTTTCCATCCAGCTTGCCTTCAACAGAAGGTGCAACCGGCACACCCTCACGGACCCCAACTGCCCCATCAACAAGGTGTTTCTCAAGCATTTCCAGGACTGGAGCAAGTATTCCAACCCCAAGTTCACCTGGGAGCAGTTCAACCACTCCGGGGCCAACTACATGCCCATGGAAAACACCTTCGTGGAAGACCTCTATACCTATAAGAAACTGGGCGTGAACGGCTGCATGCTTGCCGGGCAGCCGCCGGACGGCATCTACGGCAAGAAGTACGCCAACACCAACGTCCCCAACGTCTGGCGCAGCATGTGGCAGACCCTCTATCTTTCCGCCTCCATCCTCTGGGATGTGAACACCGACAAGAACGCCCTTCTGGAAGAGATCAACTCTCTCTACTACGGCAAAGCGTGGGAAGGCGGCATGAAGGAGTTCCGCACTCTTCTGGATCAGGCGGCAAGGACCACCCCCGGCTGTTTCGGCCACGGGCTCAACGGCCCCGTGGGACGGTGTCTGGACCACCCCGGCGTCCATGAAAAGCTCCTCAAGGCTCTGGAAAAGGCCAAAAAGGCCGCGGAAGGGGACGAGAGAAGTCTTGCCCATGTGAAAATGGACGAGAAGATCTTCAAGAAGACCTGGGAAGCCAAGAGAAAAGAGTACCTGGAAAACCACCGGGATTACACCGCCTTCCCCCGCACCGCCCCCATTGAGATCGACGGCGTGCTGAAAGAAGCGGACTGGAAGAAAGCGGGGATCATCACCAACTTCCAGAACAGCAAAGGCGAAGCGGTCAAACAGCAGACCTTTGCCCGGCTCGTCTACGAAAAGGACTTCCTCTATCTGGGAGCGGATCTTATGGAACCCGCGCCGGAAAAGATGAAGAAGACCCCCGCCGACCCGGAAAAGATCTGGTGGGGCAATACGCTGGAATTCTTCCTCCATCAGCCGGAGCTGGGAGGCGAATATCTGCACCTCACCTTCTCCCCCGCCGGGACGGCCTATGCCTCCTTCCGGGATCTTGCGGGCAAACTGGTCCGGAAAGTGCCTCTGGACAACCTGAAATGGAAGACCGTTCAGGGCAAGGACCGCTGGACCGTGGAGTGCCGGATCCCCGCAAGCATGGTGGGCATGAACTTCTCCAAGGGCAGCACCTGGAAGCTCAATATCGGCAGGACGAGATACGCCCAGGGGGAGAAGGCGCAGGCCTCCTCCATCTGCAGAGGCGTCTTCCAGGGAAGCGGAGTTTTCCAGCCCCTTCTGCTTACGGAAGAGAGAGTGGTCACCTCCTCCGGGGAAAGGATCGCCTCCTTCTGGAAGAACCCCTCTCTCAACGTAACGGCAAAAGTCCACAAGCGCTCCCCCTGGAAAAAGTGGGAGCTGCAGGACGGCCTGATCCCCGCCTCCTGGTTCCCGGCGGGCAAGGAGCCGGGCAAGCTCGTCTTCGTCATGAAGGATGACGGCAGCAAGGACGCCTATATCCGGTTCACCGGGACCGTCAGTCAGGGCTATGCGGACAAATCCGCCAACACGGTGCGTGTGCGCATCCGCGTGCGCGCCGCGGGCAAGGGCAAGATGAATCTGGGCATCCCCCGCTACAATCTGGGGCCCAAGGGCAACTGGAAGTTCTGCGGACCCGACGGAAAAAACCTCAAGGGCAAGAATCCCGTGGAACTTTCCGAAGAGTTCAAGGAGTACTCCTGGGAATACACCAAGCGGGCCAACGAGTTCTTCGCTTTGAGCATTACCAGCAGTCCGGACGGCTTCGTCCAGCTGGATGAAGCCGTCATCACCCCCATTCAGTAACGTTTTTCTTCGTCCCCTTTTCCGGAGATCCCGGAAAAGGGGATTTTCTTTTCAAGCCAAACAAAAGGACTTCTCCATGAAAGCAGGATTCTTCACCACCGATATCTCTCTTCCCATCGGGTACAACATCTCCGGCGGCTACACCCGCAATCTTTCCAACAGGGCCTACGACGCCCTCAAGATCCGCGCCGCCGTCTTTTCCGACGGCAAGATCAAAACGGCCATTGCTTCCGTGGATTCCTGCGGGATCAATGCCCGCTTCATCGAAGAAGCGCTGGAGGAGGTGAAAAACCTTGCCGGGATCACCTTCGACGCCCATATCATCGCAGCAACGCACGTGCATACGGGGGGCTATCTCTCCCGCGGGCAGGATGCCCTCATCGAAGCATGCAGAAAGTTTCTGCCGGGAGAGCTTTTCAAGCGTCTGGATCCCGAATCCCTCCCCGTGCCGGACGAGCCCTACTACCAATATTGCAAAAGCCAGCTTGCCACCGCCCTCATCGAAGCGTTTCTCCGCATGGAGGAGGCCGAAATCAGCACGGGAAAGGGTTCCGACTGCGGAAGGATCTTCAACCGCCGCACGAAAATGAAGAACGGGCGCACCTACACCCACGGGGGAAAGGGAAATCCGGATCTCGTGGATTACGCCGGGCCCGTGGATCCGGAACTCAATGTTCTGGGCGCATGGCGCAAAGACGGGTCGCTCATCGGCTGCATCCTCAATTACGCCTGCCACGGCACCTGCATGTGCAGCTACAGCGGCTCCCACGGGGACTGGTTCCTGTACACGGACCGCCTGATAAAGAAACTCGTTTCGGAGAATGCGGGAGTGGTCATCATGAACGGCGCCTGCGGAGACGTTACCCAGGTGGACAATTTTTCCGCCGGAAAGGATTTCGGCGTAAAGGTGGCAAAGGAACTGGGGGAAAGAGTGGGTGCGGAAGCCTACAAGGTCCTGCTGGGCGCCCATCCCCGGCCCGATGCGACGCTGAAGACCGCACACGAAGTTCTTCCCATTGCCAAGCGGCACCCCTCCCCCGCCCGTTTCGCGGAGGCCGTGGAGATCATCAAAAAGGGCGACCCCAAGGTGGATGACGAGGCCATGTTCGCAAGAGGCATCATCGAAACGGAGGTGATGTTCCGGAATGAGCCCGTTTCGAAACAGGACATTACTTCCATCCAGATCGGGGAGGCCGTTTTCATCTCCAACCAGAACGAACTCTTTACGGAACTGGGGCTCAAGATCAAGAAGGAGAGTCCCTTCCGCTATACCTTCGTCTGCACGATGGCCAACGGGACATGCGTATATGTTCCCACCCTTGCCGCCTTCGATCCAGTAACCGGAGGAGGGTATGAAACACGCCTCTTCCCGGGCAAGCTGGATATCCATGCCGGAGACATGATGGTGGAGAAATCCATCGAAATGATCCGCTCCTTTACCCCCGACGCCCCCGTAAAGACGCCCTGTCCTCCGGGGGAACCCTGGAACTACGGAACCAATCCCCCCCAGATCGACTGATCCCCCCATGGAAACAAAAACTTTTCAAGGATGCAGAAAATGAAAGAACACTTCGCAAAATTCCTTGCTTTCGCAGCACTGTTCCTGCTTCTTCCCGTCTCTCTTCCGGGAAAGGATGTCTTTCTCCTCAAGGACGGCAAGGCCGTCTCCGTCATACTTGTCGGCGAAAAGGCGTCTCCTGCGGAACGCCATGCGGCTGACGAGCTTTCCTTGTTCCTCGGCAGGCTTTCCGGCGGGGACGCCCCCAAAGTTCTGGAAAAGGGAAAATCTTCCTCCCTCTATCCCGTCTCCTTTGCCCTGGTCAAGGAGGATAACGAGATCCGGGAGGACGGATTCCGCATCAAGGTGACGGAAAAAGGCACCGTCATTTCCGCAAAGGAGGAGAGAGGGCTTCTTTACGGCGCCTACGAGATCCTCAAACGGTACGGAAAGTTCCGTTTCCTTCTCCCCGGGGAGGACGGGATCTATTTCGAAAAGAAAGAATCCCTTGCTCTGCCCGTTTCGGATACGGTCCATAACCCCTCCTCCCGTTTCCGCACCTTCTTCTTCGAATGCTGCAACACGAACTCCCCCATCAAGGATACCTTCGACTGGGCGCTGAGGAACAATATGTATATCGAAGTAACCCCCTACCAGTATCAGGAAAGAAGGCTCCACCCCCTTCTGAAAGAGCGTGCCCCGGAAGTGAGAGGGACCATCCACAGTTTTTCGGGACTTTTGAGCATGGACGAAACGGGGCGTTCCTCCATGGAGGTCGTCCGGCGCTTCGCCAGGGAGAAACCGGAATACTTCCCCCTTGTGGAGGGCAAACGCCGGACCAATCTTCTCACCACTTCCGGAGGCGACCGGGCACAGCCCTGCACCTCCAATGCCGACGTCGTCCGGATCATGGGGGACAATCTTGCCTCCCTCTACAAAAAATACGGGACGAAACACTTTTCCTGCACGCTGGGAAACAACGACGGCACGCTCTGGTGCGAATGCGATTCCTGCCGGGCGCTGGACGGCAAAGGGGAGAACTACAACTCACCCGCCAACCGGTACTGGTTTTTCGTCAATCAGCTGGCGCAACGGGTCTATAAGGAAGTTCCCGATGCGGACGTGAGGGGCTGGGCCTATCAGAATTTCCATTCCGTCCCGAAAACGGTCGTTCCGGACAAACGTCTTGCCGTTCAGCTGGTTTTCAACAGAAGATGCAACCGGCACACCCTCACGGACCCAAACTGCCCCATCAACAAGATCTTCCTCAAGCACTTCACCGACTGGAGCAAATTCCCCAACCCCAAATTCACCTGGGAACAGTTCAACCACTCCGGGGCCAACTATATGCCCATGGAAAACACCTTCGTGGAGGATCTTTACACCTACAAGAAACTGGGCGTGGAAGGCTGCATGCTTGTGGTGCAGCCGCCGGACGGCATCTACGGAAAGATCTACGACAAGACCAACGTGCGGGACGTCTGGCGCAACATGTGGCAGACTCTGTATCTTTCCGCCGCCGTCCTGTGGGACTTGACAACCGACAAGAACGCCCTTCTGGAAGAGATCAATGCTCTCTACTACGGCAAGGCCTGGGAGGGCGGCATGAAGGAGTTCCGCACTCTTCTGGATCAGGCGGCAAGGACCACCCCCGGCTGTTTCGGACACGGGCTCCAGGGACCCGCGGGACGGTGTCTCGACCATCCCGGCGTCCATGAAAAACTCCTCGGCGCTCTGGAAAAGGCCAAAAAGGCCGCAGGAAGCGATGCAAGAGTGCTGGCCCATGTGAAGACGGACGAAAGACTCTTCCGCACCACCTGGGAGGCGAAACGGAAAGAGTATCTTGCCAGCCACCGGGATTTTGCCGCCTTCCCCCGCACCGCCCCCATCGAGATCGACGGCGTGCTGAAGGAAGAGGACTGGAAAAAGGCAAGCGTCATCACCAACTTCCAGAACCGCAAGGGGGAAGCGGTCAAACAGCAGACCTTCGCCCGGATCGTCTATGAAAAGGATTTCCTGTACATAGGCGCGGATCTCATGGAGCCGGTCCCGGAAAAGATGCTCAAGACGTCGAAAGATCCGGAAAAGATCTG
>JAGAEF010000129.1 GCA_017613255.1 Lentisphaeria bacterium | reverse complement strand
TTCACCAGAAGAGCTCTCCCGGACCGGAGACACCCGGCGGCAAGGGCCATTTCATCCGCATCGCTGAACTTCCAGCCCCGTTTGAAAAGGAAAGGTTTCTGATCCATGAGGGACAGATTCATCTCTCCCATGTGGCTTAAAAAGATCCGGTTGCCCTTCCAGTCCGGGCAGAACATTTCCGTAAAGGTGGATTCTCTGTCCGCCTTGAGAAGCGTCCCGCAGAGCAGAGCGGTCAGCACGTCCCCCTCCCCTGCGTACCCCACGCCCCGGGCCATGGCCTTGGAACATTCGGTGAAGGGAACCACGGAAAAGCCCGTCTTCCGGTCGCAGTCCAGAAAGTTGACGGTAAAGGCGTCCAAAGAATTCTTTTCCGCCCACTTCCGCAGTTTGAGGCCGTTTTTCACCGTATTGAGCTGCACCTGTTCGGGCAGGTCTTCGGAGACGTTGAAATTTTCCTTCTCCCAGGCGATCTCGTCAAGAATCTCCTCTTCCGTGGGAAGAAAAGCATCATCGTCCCTGTAGCGGACCACCTGCATGCCGAACTCTCCTTCGGGCACGCGGAAATCCCCCATTCCGGCAAACGCGCTTCCCACCGTGCCCACGCGTCCGTGGGTGAAGGCGTATGCCAGGGAGGCGGCCTTGATGGAACGCTCCACGCGGTCCATGTAGGAAGGATCCTGATAGTGCCCGGCGCAGAGGAGGAATCTTTTCCCCCTGCGCAGAAGAAGATTGCAGAGATCCTGCACGCCGTGGATCCCGTGATTGAGCATGAGTTTCCCGCCGAAGGCGAATTCGAACTCGCTGTCCGGGGTTGTATCGAAGACCACAAGGGGGAGACTCGTCCCCGCAAGGGCGTCGATGCTTTCCAGAGAGGGAGAGTAGGCGGTATGCAGGGTCACCAGCACTTCGCACTTTTCCTCTTCGAATTTTTTCACCGCCGCCTGAAATTCGCCTGCCAGACGGCAGAGAGGGACAGTCACCACCTCGAAGGAGCGCGCCCGCAGGGCGGAGGCGGCATCGTCGGCAAATTTCTGGGCGCCCGCATGATTGCCGGGAGCCGCATCGTCATAGAGTTTGAGATAGAGGGGAAGAAGCGCTATTTTCATTTTCCGAACATCCTTTCCGCGGTTTTCGTATAAAGGGAATGAGCGTTTTCGAAGAAGAAACCTTCCAGAACCTTTTTCGGAAGGTCCAGAGAGAGCACGCTGCGCAGCTGTTCATAGAGGAAGGGAACGTACACGACCTTCCCCGTGCCGTCGTGGAGCGAAGTTCCCAGATTGAACTTTTCCGGGGAGATATACACATACTGGTTGTTGATCTCCACGGATTTGCCGTGAAGGAAGGCTATGGGGGAATCGGTGCCGTAAAGGATCCTTTCGGCAGGGAAGTGGTCGAAGGTGTACTTGAGCACCCCTTCGTGGTTGATCATGGCCGTATCCCAGTAGGCGTTGGGGTACTTTACGAACTCGTCCACATAATTGACGGCGCACCGTTTGTAGTAGGACCTTCCGATATGGGCGAAAATGAAGGTGATATCCGGGTAGGTCTCGCAGAGATACGCCATCTGTCTGCGGTTGAGGGGATCCTCGAGACGCATCTTCCGGGGAATGTGGACGGTGGCGATGAGTTTGTTTTTGTTGAGGTACTCCAGCTGTTCCTTGGTGAAGAAGTCCAGAAGCTCCGTTTCCCCGGAATCGCGCTTGAGGGCCATGCAGGCATAGGGCTTCACCCCGCAGAGATGATATTTTTCCACGTCGGAAGCCACCTCCTCCACGGAGTCGTAGGCGCTGAGGAGCCGGAGCCCGAAAACGTGGGAATTGTCCACGCCAAACGACCCCGCATGGGAACGGTTGACCTTCATGGAGGGCCCTCCGAACCCGGCAAGGAACATTTCCACGCCGGGCAGAAACTCTTTGCAGAGGGAAAAGAACTGTTCCACAGTAAATTCCCATCCGGTCTTTTCCAGGTAGGAAATGTTTTCCGTCCCCCAGGAGGGCGAATAGCTCCCCTTCAGGATGATGTGCACGTGAGAGTCGAAGATCTTCCCCGGGAGACGTCCCGCGAACTCCTCCTGAAAAACTTTTCTATCCTGCTGCGTAACCATTTCAAGCATTGTTCCGTACTCCTTTTTCCGCCATTTTCGCAGCGCCCACGGCGCCTGTATATTTTTCGAAGGGAGAGACCTCTATGACCGCCTCCCAGACTTCCGCAATGGCCTTTCTCCACGCCGGAGACTCGGAAGGCCCGCCGCAGAGAACGATGCGGGCGAACTTCCTCCCCGGAAACGCCCTCTCCCGGAAGGTGCGGGCGGTCTCAAGCATTTTCTCCCATGCCGGCCCCCCGGCAAGGGCTTCGTCGTTGAATCTTGCGTACCGGTCGGAACCGTTTCCGCAATGGGAAAGGATCCACTTTTCCAGCTCCAGCCCCACCTTGCTCCAGGAACGGATCAGCCCCCATTCTCCGCCCTCGAAAACCATGTAGGGATCGGAAAGATATCCGGGCAGGATGGTCCGTTCCTTCACGGGGGCGAAGCCCACCCAGCTTGTGCCGCAGGAGAAAAGCATCTCCCCTTCCCTCACGATCCCGCACGCTCTTGCCGCCGACGGGTGGTCGAAGGAGCCCGCTACGATCTTCGTCCGGGGCGTGAGATTGCCGCAGGAAAGAGTTTCTTTGAGTGTCCCCATGACCGTGCAGGAAGGGACAAGGGGGGAAAGACTCTTTTCCTCCAGCCCCAGATCATCGAGAAACGGCTTGTAATAGGTGAAATTCCTCTGGTCCTGAAGATAGAACGGCGTGGCCGAAGAGTGATCCAGAGCCCATTTTCCGCAAAGGTGATACGAAAGAAAATCGTTGTTCATGCACACATGGGAAGAGGATGTAAAAATTTCGGGATGCTCCTGCCGGAGAAAACTTATATGCGCATAGGGGAACCCCTTCACCCAGGGCCAGCCCACGATCTCATGAAGATTTTCCGCGGGGCTTTCCTCGATCTTCCTGCCGTCCAGCCAGCTGATGATGGGACAAAGCGGCGTGCCGTTTTCATCGGTCACAAGCGTGTTTCCGGAAGCTGCGCACATGGAAATGCCCTCCACGGGGGAGTTGGCTTTTCCGGCCAGATCCCGGATCTGGTTCATGCTTTTTTCCAGCCAGGAAGCACTTTCCAGCGTGACGCGCTCCCCCTCCCGGATGAATTCCACCTCCACGGAGCTTTTTGCCAGAATCTTCTCCCCGTCCCACAGCACGCCCTTGGTGGCGCCCGTGCCCAGATCCAGTCCGATGAAGCAGCCCATTACTGCACCTTCGAAAGCGCGGAAGAAATCTTTTCGAGAACGTGATCCATCATTTTCTCCGTGGCAAGGAGCGGGAGTTTCAGAAGCGCCCCCTTGGGGCAGTCGGGCTTGTAGGTCTGCACGCTTACGTCGATCCCGTATTCGCCGGAAAGGATATGACTGAAAGTATTCGCCTTGTCCCGGTCGAAGAAGATGAGAGAAGTGAGATACTGGTCCCCTTCCGCCTTTTCCACGAGTCCGGAGAAGGGGGCAACGGCCTCGAGCAGTTTTTTTCTCCACAATTTTCCCGAGGCGCGCAAATTTTCGGCATTGGCCCGGACGAATTCCATGGTGATGAGGTTGGCGAGACTGGCCAGCTCCTCCTGTCCGTTGGTCACAAGGGCGCCGAACTGGTTCAAGTTGTCCATGGGGAAAGTAGTCAAAATCTTGGAGGCGGGGTACTGCCCTCCGGGGAAGCCCTTGCCCACGGAAACGAAGTCGGGATGACATTTGTATTCCCGGAAAAGGAACATTTCCGGCGACCACATGCAGGACTGGATCTCGTCCACGAAGACGGGAATGTCTCTTTCGTCGCAGATGCGGTGGGTTTCGGCAACGAAGGAGTTTTCCAGCCGGATCCCTGCATAGTTCATGAGCACAAGTTCATGGGTGAACAGCGCGATCTTGTACTTGCCGCTGTCGTATTCCTCCACGATTTTGCGGAAGAAATCCACGTCATTGATGGCGCAGGGAACGATTCTGAGCAGACCGGAATTGACAAGGAGCTTTGCGGCCTCCGGCCAGAGTCCCCGCATCATCTGGGTGAGCACGGTCGTTCCGTGATAGTTGGCCGTTTTCCCCCCCGCGGAGTCCGCCATGACCACGAAAACCGGGATCCTGCCCTGATAGGGCGGCGGGGGAAAATCCGCCTGCAGGCGGTAAAATCTCGCCAGAGCCATCTTGAAGGCCGCTTCGCAGGCAAGAGAGCCGGTTTCCAGATTCACCACCCGGTTGAGGACGTGCTTTTCCCGGGAGGCAAGGACCTGTTCCAGAGCGGCATCGTCATGAGGGGCGATCCCGTTGGCGGCGCGGACGATTTCCCGCTCCAGCAGCCTCGTAAGATACCCCCGGGTATTGTTGTGGGTAAGATTGGTGATCCCGATCCTTTCCGCGTTGCGCAGAAGTTTGTACCCGGGAAAGTTATGCCCCAGAGAGGCCTGATAGTGCTCGCTTTTGCCGATGAAGGCGATCCTGCCGTCCTCCCCCACCCGGACACACCCAAGTCCGCTTAAGGGCGCGGACTCCCGGTGGAAAGCTTTGGCGAAGGCATTCGTGGGGGCTCCCGGAAAGGACTCGGAAAGCCCTTCGCAGATTTTTTCCGAACTGCGCAGGGCCAGTTCTTCCGCTCTTGCGGCAAATTCTTCCGGATAAAAGTCCACCTTTTCGCAGGCGATTTTTTTGAGTTCTTCGAAAGCCCCCAGCCCCAGCGCGGCGGAGGCGCCGCAGACGGCGGAAATGTACTTTTCCCCGGCGATGTCGGTCAGGGAACGGCGGATTCCAGTTATGCTCATTCTTTCTTCCTCTCTGCCAAACGGCGGAAAAGTGCGTCTGCTGGCAGTTGAATTTATTTGGCCGGAAGGAAGGACTATTTGCGGTCCTTCACGACATTCCTTCCGGGAAGATCCGTAAGGACCGCCCGGTTTTCATACATGAGATTGATGTTGCGCTTGGGGCTTGCCGTATTCACGATCCTGTCCAGCGCCGTGGCAAGTTCCCGTACCTTTCCCGGCATCCCCTTCGCGTTTTTGGGCACTTCCACCCGGAAGGGTTCGGGAAAGCTCCTGTAGGTCGCCGCGCAGACCAGGGATTTGGGCTTGACGATGATCCGGTCCACATGGATATCCGGCCACCGGGTGCGCACGATCCGGAGCATTTCCATGGCCACTTCCACGTCGGGCACATTTTCCCCGATCTTCAAATAGGCCAGATCCCGTATGCCGAGAATCACGGGCAGACTGGAAAAGATATCCATGCACTCCGTGCGGAGCATGAGGATCCCGCCGGAATCCACCACATAGGGGGACTGGGAAGAGTTGAGCAGAGCCCGGGGCTCCCGTTCCGTAATGGAGACGGCAAGAGTATCCGGCAGCACCCGGGAAACCGAAACGCTTTCGATGCTGGGCCGGGCGGCCAGACGACCGGCAAGATCCCCCAGATTGAAGGAGAAGAGATTGTCCCTGCCCTTTTCCACCTTCATGATTTTCGCCACGAACTCGGCCCGGTCCTTCCAGTATCCTTTGGGGTGGGCGGAAACTTTCACGTGCATGAGGGTGAACCGGGGATTTCTGGAAAACATTTCCATAGGGAGATACCATCCCACGCCCACGCAAAGCGCGGCAAGGAGCAGAAGAAAGATCCCGGCAAGGAGGATCTTGAAGGTGCGGCCCTTGAAAAACGACCCCCCGGAAGAGGCGCTTCCGGAGTTTTTCTCTCCCGCTTCCTCCCGCTTTCTGTTTTTGTTTTCTTCCCCGCGTACCATACTGAAAAAGCCCTTCCTCGAATGAATATGAGAAATATACACGCGCGAGGACGTTTTTTCAAGAGCAAAAAGGCATGACCTTGAGGAAAAAACACGTCTCACGTTTCCAGCCCGGGCAGGGAATAGGCTGGGAGGGAGAATAAAAAAAACACTTCTCACGTTTCCAGCCCAAGCGTTTTCGGGGGAGAGACAAACGCGCT
>JAGAEF010000128.1 GCA_017613255.1 Lentisphaeria bacterium | reverse complement strand
GCTGTTTTTCTCATTTCATTCTTCCTTCATGGAAAGATTATTTTTTCTCTTCGGCGGCCGGGCGGGCTTTTCCACGACGATGACTTCATCGATGACCGCTTCGCTGTCCTTGCCCACGCTCATGAGCATCTGGCAGAATTCCCCGGCAATGATTTTGAATTCCACCTTGTGTTCTTCCTTCTTGTCCGAAAGAGTGAAGGTCGCGATCCCGGTGGTGTTGATGAATTTATTGCCCCTTTTGCCGTTTTCCTTGATCTCCTGGGTGAAGTGTGCGTAGGAAACATTCAATTTCCCCTTTCCGGAGGCCTTGACGGTCAGCACCACATATTTGTCCGTCTTGGGGGTGAAGAGGGCGTTTTTGGTTCCGTAGAGGATCTGGCGCAGGTATCTGCCCGTAAGTTTGAAAGAGCAGGAGCCGTCTGCGTTCTTGAGAACCGTTCCGGCGTTGGCGTCCACGCCCCAGATGGCGGGCAGGCCCTTGTCGTTGAGTTTCGCAAAGTCGGGGTTTCTCACCGCGTTCGCTTCCGCTCCGAAGAGGGCCAGGGCGCCGATGGTGAAGAGTGCGGCAAACATCGTTTTCGTTTTCATGGTTTTTTTCCTTTCCTGAGGTTGTTTTTGATGGTTTATGGGATAAAAATCAATTTTTCTTTTCGGGAGCGGCGGGAGCGGGGATTTCCACGACGACGACCTTTTCGATCACCGCCTTGCAGTTCCTGTCCACGGCAAAAAGCATCTGGCAGAATTCCCCGGCAGGGATCTTGAGCTGCGTCTTGAACTCCTGTTTCCTGTCCGAGAGGGCAAAACTGCTTACGGGGACCGTCTTGACGAACTTGTTGCTCCTCTTTCCGTTCGGGTTCTGAATCTGGGTGAAGCGGGAGTGGAAGACGTACAGCACGCCCTTTCCGGAGGCCGTGACGGTCAAGGCCACATATTTATCCGTCTTGGGGGTGAAGACGGATTTGTCGTACAGATTCTGACGCAGGTATCTGCCCGTGAGAACGAAGGAACAGGAGCCGTCTTCGTTTTTGACGATTTTCCCCACATTGGGGCTCACTCCCCAGAAATCGGGTTCGCCCTTTTCATTCACCTTGCCGGAAAAGTCGGGGTTCCTCACCAGATTCTTTTCCGTTTCCGCTCCGGTAAGGACCAGCGCGCAGAGGGCAAGAAGTGCGGCAAACAGGGGTTTGGTTTTCATGTTTTTCCTTTCGGTTTTCGGTTGTGTTCCGGAACAGGACTGATTTTTGTTTAGGGAAACTACATTAGCATTCGGAGCCCTTTTTGTCAAGGTTCGATAGGAGATTTCCTCTCCGTTCCGGGCGGAACGCTTCTTTTTTTTCCTTGCCGGAAGGACTTTTTCTGACGCCGCCTTGAAAAAAGACCCACCTAAAACTATATTTATAGGCAGGACGCAAAAAAAACGTTGTTTTTCATCCATCGACGGGGGCGCACATGTTTTCAGCAGTTTTTTTCGGAAGAACTTTTGCCGGAGCATTTTTGACCTTTCTTCTTTTTACCGTTCCGCCGGAGTGTTACGCACAGAGGAGCTCCCGCGCGGCGAAAAGGACGGACGTCCCCGGGATGAAACGGGGCACGAAAAAGGAGAGGAACAATCCTTCCGAGGGAAGAGATCTTCTTGGACTCCTGCGGGAAAATCCCGGTGCTTACGGGAGTCTTACGGTGAAGAATTTCCGCAACGGCGGACCGTTCCCATACAGCGAACTCTTTCCCTGGTCCTCCTCCCGGATGGATTCCGCAAGATATTATCCCGGGAGGGGAAGACGCTCCGCAGTCACCTTTGCCGGCGAATCCTTTTCGGAAAGTATCGTAAGCTTTTCCAACGGGAAATTTTCCCGCCTCTATGTCTCCCTCTTCAACTCCGGAGACGGGGATCTCACCCGAAGCAAGGTTTCCTTCGGCAATTTTCAGGAGAAAATGGAGCAGGTCATCTCCCGGATGTTCGGGAAAAAGGCCGCAAGCGGCAAACAGCGTCTGGCCCGGAATCAGAGCGTCCACTTTTCCTCCTGGGAGAAGGGGCCGTATCGGCTGAACCTCGTCTGGAGCGGGGAAAGAAACGAAATGGGAGGTCCCCTGTACTGTTACGCCGAGCTCCTGCCGAAAAATTCTCCGGAGGGGACTCTTTCCGTTTCCTCCGGATCTTCTTCCGGATCCGGGGAGCCCCAGACCCGTCCCGCAAAGAAGGATCCCTTTGCCTCCCGTTCCTTCGACCGGAAGAAATCCCAGCCTATTTCCGCTGCCGGCGCCAGAAAGCGGGAGCTAGGCAAAAACGTGACGAAAGAAGGGGGCAAAGTGCTCATTCCCAACATCCCCATGGTGGATCAGGGGCCCAAGCCCTACTGCGTTCCGGCGGTGCTGGAGCGGGTGCTCTCCTATTATGGAAGCGGGCTCAACCAGCATGTTCTGGCAGGTCTCATGAAAACGAAGGAAGGGACAAGCTACACCAATATGTACGACGCCCTCAAGCACGCCTCCGGGAAGCTGAACATCACGGTTCGCAGGCAGTGCGAATTCTTCCGTTCCGCGGGAGAACTGGAGGCCTTTTTGAACAAGTACAATTCCCTTGCCCGGAAGGGAAAACTCCAGAAGCTGAGAGTGGTGAAGACGGGAGATTTCATCGATCTGGAAAGGACGATCCTGCCCGCCGAGCCGGAACTGGCAAGGGAGGCCCTGATCCAGCTTCGCAGAAAGGGGTTCGAAAAGGTTTTCTGCGAATTTGTGAAGGAGAAGATCGATGCGGGCATTCCCGTCCTCTGGTCCGTCCTCATGGATTTTTCCCCGGAAAAAGTGAGGGGAAAGGGCGGACACCTGCGGCTGATTATCGGTTACGTTCCGGAAGACTCCTTTTCCTCCGGCGGACGTTCCGCAAAGAAGCTGGAATCCATTATCTTTTCGGATACCTGGGGCCCGGGTCACGAGGCCAAACTCATGGCCGCGGAGGACGCCTGGGCGATCACCACGGGACTTTTTTATGTGAGCCCCGACAGATGAGGAAGTCATGAAGGATCACGCTTTCTATATGGAAAAAGCCCTGACCCTTGCGAAGAGGGGGCTGGGGACGACTTCCCCCAATCCCATGGTGGGCGCCCTTTTGGTGAAGGAAGGTGCGGTTCTGGGGGAGGGCTGGCATGTGCGCGCCGGGGAGGGCCACGCGGAGGTGAACGCCTTTGCCGATGCGGCAAAAAAAGGAAACAGCGTGGAAGGGGCTGTTCTGTATGTGACTCTGGAACCCTGTTCCACCTATGGGCGCACGCCCCCCTGCACGGAAGCGATCCTTGCTTCCGGAGTAAAAAAGGTGGTCATCGGCTGCCTCGACCCCAATCCGAAACATGCGGGCAGGGCCGTGAAGATCCTTGAGGAAGCAGGGATCGAAGTCATTTTCAACGTTCTGGAAAAGCCCTGTTGCACCCTCAACGAAGCCTTTTTTCACTGGATCACCACCTCCAAGCCTTTCGTTCTGCTGAAACTGGCCCAGACTCTGGACGGAAAGATCGCCTGCTTCAACGGGAACTCCAAGTGGATCACCTCTTCCGAGGCGAGAATGCGGGTCATGGAACTGCGGATGTGGGCGGATGCGGTCCTTACCGGAGGAAACACCTTCCGCACCGATCACCCCTCCTTCACCGCCCGGGACCGGGACGGAAACACGCTCAAGGCGCCGAAACGGTTCGTGGTGACGATGGACCCGGAGGGGATGAAAAAGCTTTCTCCCCCGGGGGAGAACTGGGAATTTGTTTCTCTTCCCCGGCCGGAGGACTGGGAAAGGTTCCTTCTGGAGCTGGGAAGGAAAAACGTGACTTCCGTCCTTCTGGAGTGCGGCGGCCGTCTTGCGGCCTCCGCGCTGGCGGCAAAGGCGGTGAACAGGGTGGAGTTCCATATCGCCCCCATGATTCTGGGCGGAGAAAAAAGCGTTCCTTCCGTGGGCGGAACGTCTCCGGCAAGTCTGGAAAATGCGTGGAAACTCACCGAAACGGAATATAAAATGTATGGGAAAGACCTTGCGGTCACAGGATTAGTGGAATACGGAGGAAAATAATATGTTTACGGGCTTGATCCAGTGTACGGGGCAATTTGCCGCAAAGTCCATGACGGGCAGGGCGGGGAAACTTTCCATTCGTTCCGGCGTCCTTTTTCCGGACCTGCGTCTGGGGGAAAGCGTCTCCGTCAACGGCGCGTGCCTGACTCTGGAAAAGTTTTCCGGGGACCTTCTCTCTTTCCATGTGCTCAAAGAGACCTTCGAACGCACCGATTTAGGTTTGCTCCGCCCCGGAAGCGTGGTCAATCTGGAGCGGGCGCTTGCTCCCGGCGACCGTCTGGGGGGGCACTTCGTTTCCGGCCATGTGGACGGCCTGGGCAAAATCCTTTCTCTGGGGAAAAAGGGGGATGACATCCTTCTGGAGATCGCCGCCTCCCCGGAGATCCTTGCCTGCATCGTCCCCAAGGGGAGCATTGCCGTGGAGGGGATCTCCCTCACCGTGGCGGAACTCAAAGAAACTTCCTTTGTCATCTGCATCATTCCCACCACCTGGAAGGAGACCAATCTTTCCGCGAAAAAAGCCGGAGATCCGGTGAATCTGGAAACGGATATGCTGGGAAAATATGTCTACAGCTTCCTCCGGAAAATGC
>JAGAEF010000127.1 GCA_017613255.1 Lentisphaeria bacterium | reverse complement strand
GAGGCAAGGATCCCGTCCAGTTCGGGGGAATGCAGGGAGAGAAGGGCAAGCTTTTTCGTGATCTGGGCGGGCGCCTGTTCCCACTCCCCGTTCATCTGCGCTTCGATGAGGGTTTCCACGGCTACGGCAAAGGGCCCCTGATCCATCATTTCCGCAGGCAGTTCGGAAGCCGCCTTTTCCGTAAGTTTCCTGCTTTTGAGCAGGACTTTCAGAAGCTGGGCAAAGGCCTGATGCAGACGGGGGAACTTTTCCGAATCCGGGAGGGATCCCTTGCCTTTCTCCGGCGCCTTTTCCCCCGGAGAAGAGTTGTCCTCATAGATCCTTTTCCGCAGGGGACTTTCGGACCGTTTCAAAAGGTTCTGTCTTCCCATCTCCCGGCGGAAGGCGTCCAATGAAAGGTCCAGACGCTCCGCAAGCCACCGTATGTGGCTGTCCTTGGAGAGCTCGCTTTCCATGAGTCGGATGTACCGGAGCATCTTTTCGGCAACTTCCGCCTTTTCCGCCGGAGAAGAGAGGGGTTTCCCCTCCGCAAAATGATCGAAAAGGAATTGGAAAAAGTCCACAGCCTTGTCCACCGCCTCCGCCACGGCTTCGGGCCCGGAGTTCTTGAGCAGTTCGTCCGGGTCCTTCCCGCCGGGGAAGGAAGCCACCTTCAGTTCCGCCCCCATGGGCAGAAGGATCTCCGCATCCCGTATGGCGGCCTTCACTCCGGCGCTGTCCGCATCGGTGGCAAGGGTGATACGCATATCCCTGTCGTAGAAACACCGTTTCAGGATCCTTGCCTGATCTTCCCCGAAGGCTGTCCCCTGGGGGGCCACCGCATTGGTGACGCCGGAAGCGTGCATGGCGATGACGTCCATCTGCCCTTCGCAGATGACCGCGAAACCCTTTTCCCCGATGCTTTTTCTGGCGAAATTGAGGCCGTAAAGGATCTTGCTCTTCTTGAAGACGGCGCTTTCCATGCTGTTCACATACTTGCCGCCGCCCTGCTCCGGATCGATCTGTCTGGCGCTGAAGCCCGAGATCCTGCCCTGTTCGTCCCAGATGGGGAACATGAGGCGGTTGCGGAAGAAGTCGAAATATTTGCCCGGAGTCTTGCTGCTTTCGGAGACCAGATGGGCCAGTTTGAGTTCGTCAAAAGTGAATTTTTCCTGTTCCGCCCACTTCATCATGCCGTCCCACTCGTCCAGGGAGGCGCCCACCATGAATTTTTTCGTGCTCTCTTCGCTCATTTTCCTTGTGGCGAAGTAGGCGGACGCCGCAGGGTTGCGATTGTTCTTCAAATTGGCGGCATACCACGCGGCAAGTTTTTCATGGAGGAGGAAGAGCCGTTCCCGGATGTTGTAATCCTCTCCGGAAGGCTTTTCCCCTTTGCGGAAAACGATCCTTTCCGGTTCGGGGATCATCACGTTGTACTGCCTTGCCAGCAGTTTCACCGCCTCCGGGAAGGAGAGATTTTCCATCTCCATGACGAAGGTGAACACATTTCCCCCCTTGCCGCAGCCGAAGCAGTGACAGGAGTTGGAGGCGGGATTCACGATGAAGGAAGGGGTCTTCTCCTTGTGAAAGGGACAGCACGCCTTCCACCGGCTTCCCGCCCGCTGGAGGGGCACATACTTCTGCACCACATCCACGATGTCGGCGCGGGAGGCGATCTCGTCGATGATCTCTTCCGGAATAAGTCCGCCCATGATGAACCCACGACCCTTCGGAAGGTCAGAACGTTTCGAGGTGGCGGAGCACCTGTTTCCTCAGCGGATCGTATTCCGCCTTGCCGTTGGTTTCGGAAACGAATTTTTTGTAGTAGGAAGCGGCAAGTTTTCTGTTTTTGCCCATCTCGTAGAAGATGGCTCTGTTGAGGTCGGTGATCAGATGGGGCTGGAGTTTGGACCGCTTCTCCGCCTCCTGAAAGAACCGTTCCGCCAGTGCCGGATTGGAGCGGGCGAACAGGATCCCCAGCGCATTTACCGGCAGCGCGCTTTTCTTATACTTGGGGTGAAGGGCCATCCCCTTGTAATAGGAGGCGGCAAGCCGGTCGTTTTTCAGCTTGTAATGGGTCTGGGCAAGCAACGTAAGCGTATTCACGTCTTTCGGCCTCAGGTTCTGCGCCAGCGCAAGGGGGCGCACCGCATCCTTGTAGCGGCCCGCCTTGTAAGCAAAAAAACCGCTTAAATACTGGGCGTGAAAATTCGTCGGGGCAAGTTTCACTGCCGCGGAGATGCTGTCCATGGCCTCCTGCAGACGGTCGGTATTGTGCATGGCCAGCGCCTGGAGGATCAGCGCATGGACATTGTTTCCGTCTTTGGCCAGAGCCGCCGAGGAGTATTTTGCCGAAATTTCCCAGTTTCCCTTTTCCGCTTCGGAGAGGGAATTTTGCAGAAGTTCGTCCACGGACAGCTCCTTTTTCCCGCAGGAAGCGGAAAAAAGCGCCGCCGCGGCAAGAATTGTGCAGAAAAGAATGATCCTTCCGTGTCTTATCGAAGTCCCCAGCATGTTTTCCTCCCGTCCGTTGAATCCTTTTCTTTTTCCAGAGTTAACAATACCCCGTTTTTTCGTTTTTTCAAGCGGAAAGGGGAAAAAGAGACGAAAAAGGCTCCGCAATCTTTTTTTCTCCGGGAGAAGTCCTCGCAAACAAAAGAAAAAGCCGCCCCCCTGGGAAAGGGAGCGGCTTTCTTCGGAAAACAGGGTTTTCCTCAGATGAGGGTATCCCAGAGTTCCTTGTCCTGCAGTTTGGCCTTCACGGCGTTGACGAACTTGGCGCCTTCGGAGCCGTCCACGATCCTGTGGTCGACGCTGAGGGTCACTTTCATCATATCCCGCACGACGATGGAGCCGTCTTCCGCCACCACGGGAGTGGGAACCGCGGAGGAGACCGCCAGAATCCCCGCTTCGCCGGGGTTGATGATGGCGCAGAAGTTTTCCACGTTCATCATGCCCATGTTGGAGATGGTGAAGGTCCCGCCTGCCATATCCGAGGGGGTGAGTTTTCCCGCACGGGCCTTGCCGGCCTGTTCGGCGATCTCGTCGGCCAGCTCGTCCATGGCCTTCTTGTCGGCGTTGCGCACCACGGGCACCACCAGACCGTTGTCGATGCTTACGGCAATGCCCAGATTGACTTTGGCCTTGTTGACGATGGTGTCGCCGATGCACTCGGCGTTGACTGCGGGGAATTCCTTGAGGGCCAGCGCCACCGCCTTGGCGATGAACACGTTCACGCTGATGCTGATGCCCTTCTTCTTGAGTTCGGCGCGTTTGGCCTTCACGGTGGACATGTCGATGGAGCACGTCACATAGAAGTGAGGCATGACATGCTTGGATTCCGTGAGACGGCGGGCGATGACCTTTCTCATGGTGCTCAGGGGCTTGGGAAGCTCGGCGACGGCGTCCTTCACGTCCGCCAGCGTGATGCGTCCGCTTTCCCCGGTGCCGTTGAGGGCAAGCAGTTCCAGCCTGTTCTCCTTGGCCACCACAAGGGCCACGGGCGTGATCTTCTTGGCATTGTAGCCGGAAGATTCCAGATACTCCTTCACATCCTTTTCGGTGACCCGTCCGGCGGTTCCGCCTGTGCCGGGGACCTTGTTGATGTCGATGAGATAGTCCTTGGCGAACTTTTTCGCTCT
>JAGAEF010000126.1 GCA_017613255.1 Lentisphaeria bacterium | reverse complement strand
CGCATCACGGTCGGCAAGGAAAACACCACGATCGTCGAAGGCGCCGGCGCCCGCAAAGATTCCGCCATCCTCGGACGCATCAATCAGATCCGCAAGCAGATCGAAGAGACCACCTCCGACTACGACCGTGAAAAACTTCAGGAACGTCTGGCCAAGCTGGCCGGCGGCGTTGCCGTCATCAATATCGGCGCCGCCACCGAGACGGAAATGAAGGAAAAGAAGGCCCGCGTGGAAGATGCTCTGCATGCTACCCGCGCCGCGGTGGAAGAAGGCATCGTCCCCGGAGGAGGAGTCGCCCTTCTGCGTGCCGTCAAGGCTCTGGACAGCGTGAAGGCCAGCGGGGATGAAGTGGTCGGGATCGACATCATCCGCCGCGCCGTGGAAGAACCCCTGCGCGCCATCGCCGCCAACGGCGGGTACGAAGGCAGCGTCGTGGTCAAGGAAGTCCTCGCCGCCACCGGCGCAAAGGGCTTCGATGCCGCCACGGGCGAGTATGTGGATATGCTCAAGAAGGGCATCATCGACCCCAAGAAGGTGACCCGTTCCGCTCTGCAGAACGCCGCCTCCATCGCCGGGCTCATGCTCACCACCGAGTGCGTCGTCACCGAAATCCCTGAAAAGGAGAAACCCGCTCCCGCGCCGGAAGGCGGAATGGGCGGCATGGGCGGAATGATGTAAAAATCGTTTCCTCTCCATAGACGAAAGGGCGGTCCTGCCGGGCCGCCCTTTTTTTATCCCGGGCCGATGGGAGAAACGGCTTTTGACGGTAAAAAAAGCACGAAAAACGGGAGAAAAGACGCCCCGACGGGGGAAAAATCTCCTTTTTCTATTATACATGCCTTGTATTTTTGCAAAATGGGAGTAACTTACTGGAGATGAAATATGAGAACTGGAGAGGGTGCGGTGTCTCCGGGCGGTTGCGCCACGGAAAAGGCTTCCCGGAAGGACGCCGGCCCGGAAGAATTTTTTGGGAAGAGGAGTTTCTTATGACTGGACTTTATCGTTTTGCCGCCGCTTCCGCCTGCGTGTGCATGCTTGTCGCGCTTGCCGGCTGTACGACCGAGAAGGATCTCCGGGACCGCCGGGTGGATCTTGCCGTGCGTCACTTCGACCGGGCGAAATTCCGGGCGGTGCCGGAAAAGCGTCTCACGCTCCGGGAGTGCATCGATCTGGCCATGGAGCACAATCTGGATCTCAAGGCCAGCAAGCTGGAAAAGGATGTGGCGGACCGTCAGAAGGTGGCGGAACTTCTCCGGATGCTTCCCGAAATCAACTTCAACTACACGGGTTCCCACCGGAACAATTACGCCGCCTCCAGCAGTAAAAGCGTCTCCGACGACGGTTCTTCCTACGGCGCCTCCACAAGTCAGCAGCGGGATCTCAATTACTTCAATCTGGACTTCGCTCTGAGCGTGATGGATTTCGGGCTTGCCTTCTTCAACACCCAGCAGGCGCGCGACAAGGCCCTCATGGTCAAACAGCGCAACATCCGGCTCGCCCAGAATCTTGCGCTGGACGTGGCAAGAGTCTATTTCAACGTGGCCGTGTTCCAGCGGGCGAAAGCGGAATCGGAAGAGCTCCTCAAGCTCTGCAAGGACCGTTCCGCCCTCATTACCGAACTGGAGAGCAAGAAAGCCATCGACCCCTTCCGCGCCTTCGAGGAGAGAAGGAAATTCAACGACATGGAGCGGCGGCTGGAATATTACGTGCTTCAGTACGAAAATGCCGCCGTGGAACTGAGATCCCTTCTGGGATACTATGCCACCAGCAACATCCGCGTGGACGATTCCGTGCTGGATGAAAAGAAGGTGGGGATGCTGGACAATATGAAACTTCCCGGCATGGAGGTCATGGAGCAGATCGCGCTTCTCCATCGTCCGGAGATGATGGAACGGGACATCCAGAAACACATCAATGTTCTGGAGTGCCACAAGATCGTTCTTTCCATGTTCCCCTCCGTGCGGCTGTTCATGGATTTCAACGCCAGCAGCAACTCCTACCTCTACAACCAGACCTGGTGGGATCTGGGGATCAATTCCGCCATCAATCTTTTGAAACTGCCCATGAAGATCGCCCAGTTGACCGCCCAGGGCAAGGCCGTGAATGCGGAGGACGTGAAGGCCTACGGGCAGGCCATCACCATCATGGCCCAGGTGAGAGTTTCCCACGCGGACTTCCTCAGCAGCCGGGAGATCTTCAAGCAGGATGACAAGGTCCGCAAACGGGATTACGATCTTTTCAACAAGGCCAACGACCGGGAGCACGTCACCACCCTTTCCAAGCTGGAAGTGGATCACATGAGACTTCAGGTGGCCAACGCCACCATCCTGCGCACCATTTCCCTGAGCAACTACTATCTTGCCTGTTTCCGGCTGATGAACGCCATGGGGATCCAGGACAAACATCAGGGAGATCTTGCCGCCGTGGAAACGGAACTGGACAGGCTGGGGAAGGATGCCGAATCCGTGATTCAGGGCGCCGACAAGTAAGTTTCACCCGGAATTGGCAGGGAGACTCGATTTCCCCGCAGGAGAACTGTTCCGGAGCGCTTTTCCGGAAAAGAACCAATACCCGAACAGGGAAACGGCATTGACGAAAACGATGAAGAAGAGCCTTTTTTACCTTACTCTTTCTCTGCTGTTTTGCTGTTTCCGCCCTCTTTATGCGGCAGTGGATGTGCACAGCGTTATGCTGAAAGACGGCGCTTCCCTGCGGATCGGGCAGGATTCCTGCTCCGTGCTGGAGTGCCAGGTGGACAATCCGGACGGCGTTTCCCACGATGTGGAGCTCATTCTGCGCGCCGCGGAACGGGGTTTTACGGAGGAAAACATCAATTCCTGGCGGATCTTCGTTCCGGGGAAGAGCTCCATACGGTTCCGGGCCAATGCTCTGGTCGGCAAGTCGGAAAAGTATGAACTTGCCGTCTTCTGCGACAAAAAAAGACAGGGCCGGAAGCCGGATTATGCCATAAGTGTCCAGCTTGCCGGAGCACAGGAGAAAATGATCGGGATCTGGAACGATTCCGGCAACCCGCCCGGCGGTTTTTCCAGGTACGCGCATTTCAAGGACAAGTTTTTCGGCGTCTCCTTCGGGCGGAACACGTTTCCTCTTTCCGGAAAACAGCTGGCAGACTGCAGTATGCTTCTCATCGTCCGGCCGGATTACGAACAGTATACGGCCCGGGATTTTTCCCTTGTTCTGGAGTATGCCGCCAACGGAGGCACGGTAATCTTCATGGATCCGAAAGGGATCCTGAAGGCGGCGGAAACTCCTCTGGGGATCCTGCTTCCCGTCATCCCCCTGGGGGTGCGCAAAAGCGCTTCCTGCGATTTTCTTTCTCTTTTGTTTCCCGGGCTGGATCACAAAACGCTTCCCCCCTGCCAGGAGGCGGAGCTTCTGGAATCCTTCGAAGGGGACAGAGAGGGCGTGACCTTCCGGAAATACGGCTCCTTCCCGCTGTTCCGGCAGGGGAAATTCGGCCTGGGGACGGTGACGGTCCTTGCCTTCTCCCCGGAAGACGATGCTTTCCCCGCCTCATGGAAAGTGGGAGAAAGAGCGCTTTCCCTGCTCTGCAGAGTCCCTCATCCCGCCGGAGACGAGAGCGGGGAGCACGCGGTGCTGGATATGCTTACGGGGTTTTCCGTGCTTCCCCTTTCCGTGGTGCGTTCCATTCTGGCCGGATATTTCCTGCTTCTTCTGCTTCTGCTTTTTTACGGACATTACCGGAAGAAACAGGTGCTGGCCTGGTTCGTCTGCGCGGGGGCTTCTCTTGTCGTGACCTGCGTCATCCTTTATGTCGCCGTAAAGATCACGGACCGGAAGAAGGATCTGATCGTTTCCTCCGTGGAAGTGGAGAACGCCTTTGCCCCCGGCGCCGTGCGGAAGGCGTATTCCCTTTTCGCTTCGGGCAAAACTTTTCTGCAGGAAAACGGCGCGGCCAACGACGTGTTTGCCGTCCTGCGGCCTCCCCGGAACGCCTACGGCACGATTTCGGAAGGATTCCGTCTTCCGGAACCGCTGAAGGCGGGGCGCGACGCGGAGGGCAGAGGAACGGCGGAAATGACCATCTTCCCCAAAAGCTCCCGGCGGTTTTCCGTAAGCGGTTCGGGGAAAGATCTTTTCCTTTTTCAGGAATCCCTTGTCCTTCCGGAAATGAGTCTTTCCGGGAGTACCGTAAAGATGAAAAAATGGATCCTGCCCCGGCATAAAAGGGCGGAAGGGGTGTTCTTCGTCTTTCCCGGCGGGACCGGGAAAGGGCACATTTCCGCGGACGGGACCTGCACGGCGGAACTGGAAGGCAGCCAGCTTTTGTCCGATCCCATGCTGGATGCCCTGAGCAGGAGCACGGCTCTCCTTGCTCCCGGAAGCGCCCCCTTCCTTGCGGCGGTGTTTCCGCTTCGGGAGGGCCCCCCGGTGCAGGGAAAAGATTCCCGTCAGGGGAAAAGGGTCGTTCTGTATCCCATCCGGTTCTCCGTCAGCGGAGAAAAGGTGTTCCTTCCCGACTTTCTCGTAGCCCTTTCCCCCGCCAACCACTCCTCCCGGATGCTGTTCGACGGGCCTTTCCTGCGGGAGGGGCAGTCCCTGCTGGCGGAAGCCAATCCCGAGTTCCAGTTCTCTCTGCCTTCCGCATTGCGCAATTTCGTTCCGGAAGAGATCGTTATAACTGCATCGTATTCCGGCAAGGAACACATCTCTTTGCGTCCGAAACTCAAGATCCCCGGAGAAAAGGATTTCCTCTATCCCGTATCGTCCAGGGAAAATACCTGGGTGTTCCGGGGGGAGGATCTGAGAAAGGTTCTGGAATTCGATACGGTTTCCGGCTGCTTCGTTCTGGAATCAAGTTTCACGGAGGCGGGCCGCGCGTTGAGCGAGGGCGGCGCCTCTGCGGCGACCTGGAGCCTTTACGGTCTTTCCGTCACGGTCCGGGGGACTTTTCCGGGCGGAAAGAAAAACGGGACATTTTGAAATAATCATCAAATACAGGTGCTGAAACATGATAAGAACGGAACTTCTTACGAAGAAATTCGGTAACGAAAGAGGGATCTTCGATCTGGGTTTGGAAGTGCCGGACGGAGCCATCTACGGGTTCGTGGGGCACAACGGCGCGGGCAAGACCACGGCCATCAAGATCCTCTGCGGCCTTCTGAAGCCCGATTCGGGCAGGGCGTTCATCGGAGATCTGGAGGTCAAGCCCTCCAACACGGCGAAGATCAAGCGCATGGTGGGCTACATGCCGGACATCACCGGGGTGTACGACCAGATGAGCGTGTGGGAATTTCTGGATTTCTACGGCGCCGCCTTCAAGATCGCCCCCAGGGAAAGAAAACGGAGGATCGAGGAGGTCCTTGCCCTTGCCGGAGCTTCGGAAATGATCGACTATCAGGTGGCCTCCCTCTCCCGGGGAATGCGGCAGAAGGTGGGGCTGGCCAAGACCTTGATCCATGATCCCGCCGTGCTGATTCTGGACGAGCCCGCCGGCGGACTGGACCCCAACGCCCGCATCGAAATGAGAAGAGCCATTGCCGGACTCAGGAAGCTGGGCAAGACCATCCTTCTTTCCAGCCATATCCTTCCGGAGCTTGCCTCCATCTGCGATGTGGTGGGGATCCTGAACAAAGGGCGACTTCTGGCCCAGGGAACGGTCCGGGAGATCAGCAGCAGGATCCAGGAAAATCTCTCCATCCGCCTTGTGGTGGATTCGGATCCCCGGCAGGCCTTGGCGCTTCTGGGAAGGGTGGAGGGCGTGGAAAACGCGGTGCTGGCCGACGTGAACGAGATCAATATCACCTTCACTTCCGGAAGGGAGATGGCGGCAAGTCTCCTGCGCCTGCTTATGGAAAACGGCGTGGCGGTGCGGTGGTTCGCCGAAAACGAGGTGGATCTGGAAAACGTCTTCCTCAACATCACCGGAAACGCTTCTTCCGGGGAAGAAACGCAAAAATGAGGGTTTTGGCGTCATGAAGGAATCCGGCAGCTTCTTCAATCCCATATTCCGCAGGGAGTTCACCTCCCTTGCCCGTGCGTGGAAAACCAAGATCGTCTGCGTTTCTTTTCTGGCGGTCCTCGGGGGAATGCTCCTGATGCTGTGGCCCTCCGGCGGCGTGCAGAGCATCGTCACGGAAAGCTCCCGGCAGATCTTTTCCATGTTTTTCTCCGTGGATCTTGCCCTCATTCTCCTCATGACCCCCGCCTTCGCCGCCTCCGCCATCACCTCCGAAAGGGAACGGGGGACCTACGGAGCGCTTTTTTCCACTCTTCTTTCCCCATGGGAGATCCTTACGGGGAAACTCTTTTCCTCCGTCCTTCTCCTCATCCTCCTTGTGATCCTCTCTCTTCCCATTGCCGCCGTCTGCGCGCTTACCGGAGGCGTGGATGCCCTGTTCATGGGAAAGGTGATCGTGCTTCTCTTCGCCACGGCCATCTCCTACGGCATCCTTTCCCTTGCCTGCAGTTCCATCGTGACGCGGACCACCACGGCGGTCCTGCTGAACTACATTCTCGTTCTGATCCTAAGCGGCGGGACTTTTCTTCCCTCTGTGCTTCTCACCAAACTGCTGCCTTCCGGGACGGCGCTCTTCCAGCTGATCCGCTCCTTCAGCGCTTTCGACGCCCTCTTCTTCCTGCTGTATCCGGATTCCTATAAGCTTACTCTCAACAGCACGGAAAGCTCTTTTCTGCCCAATCCCTTTACCGTCTTTCTCCTCTTTTCCCTGTTTCTGGGGGTCGTCTCCCTCATCGTGTTCTCTCTTTTCGTGCGGAAGCCGGAACTTTACAGAAGGAGGAGGAAGGGGGAGGTCTTCACGGGGAGGAAACAGGCGATCCGGCGGAAACTCACCTTCCCCTTCTACCTCATGGATCCCCTCAAGAGGAAGAAGCCCATCGGAAGATTCGCCAATCCGGTCTTCGTGGCGGAAATGCGCAGCAAGCTCTTCAGCAATCCCCAGTTCATCGTCCGCAGCGTGTGCGTGATCTTCATTGCCAGCCTCGTGCTTCTTACCCTCACCGCCCTTCAGTTGAGCGAGGAGATCCAGGCTTCCGCCGTGCGGGCGGCGGCGGTATTGTTCCAGATCGGAATTGTGGCCCTCATCGCCCCCGGCTTGAGCAGTTCCCTCATCACCGACGAGATCGACCGGGGAACCTTTGCGGCTCTGCGCATGACGGACATTACGCCGCTCACCCTGATCCTGGGCAAGCTCAAGGCCACCTTCTCCTACGCCTTCATCTTCATTGCCAGCAGTGTCTTCATCCTGCTTGCCATGGCCTATCTGGAGCCCCAGACGGTCTTCCCCGACGTCTCCGTAGCGGATCCGGGATTCTGGGAGGCGCTTTCGGAAAAGGTCAGAAACGATCCGGAGTGGTGGAGCAAGTTCTTCGAGACCTACCGGAGCATCTTCCTGTGGGTGATCCTTCTTCTGCTTTCCACCATGACCTTCCTTTCCGCGGGGCTTTTCGCCTCCTCCATTGCGAAAAACACCACATCGGCCACGGTGATGTCCTACGCTTTCGCCGCCTTTTTATGCATCGTGACCTTCCTGCCCGTTCCCTTGCAGGCCAAGTTTTCCAAATCCTTTGCCGCGTTCCTTCTTTCCCTCAATCCCGTTGCGGCCGCCATGCAGCTTACGGACGGAGCCTTCCCGCTTTATCCGGATCTCTGGCAAAGATATTTCGTTACCGCCGTTCTGCTGAATCTTGCGCTTCTGGGAGGGGCTGTGGCAAGAGTGTACCGTCTTTTCCGGTCCGGAAGCTGAAGAAAGGAAGCAAGATATGATCATCCGAAAAATCGCCTACCCCAGAGCCGCTCTCATCGGGAACCCTTCCGACGGATACCACGGAAAGACCATCGCCTTCGTGTTCCGCAACTTTCAGGCGGAGATCATGCTGTACGAGACGCCGGAACTGGTGCTTGTGCCCACGGTGCGGGACAATACGGTTTTTTCCGACATGAAGGCGCTTTCCGCGGACGTGAAGCAGTACGGCTACTACGGGGGGATCCGGCTCATGAAGGCGGCGGTGAAGAAATTCCATGACTACTGCTGTCAGAACGGGATCTCTCTTCCCGAAAAAAACTTCACCATGCGGTATTTCAGCACCATTCCCAACCGGCTGGGGCTTGCCGGCTCTTCCGCGCTGATCACCGCCGCCATGCGGGCCATGTTCACCTTTTACGGCCTTACCGTTACGCCGGGCCGGCTGGCCTCTCTGGTGCTTGCCGCCGAACGGGAGGAGCTGGATATTCCCGCCGGACTGCAGGACCGGGTGGCCCAGGCATACAATATGCCCGTGTTCATGGATTTCGACAAAGCCTACATGGATTCCCACGACGGGATGGGCAAGTACGAAAAATTCGATCTTCCCGACGATATGAATCTTTTCATCGCCTACCGTACCGACCTCGCGGAGGGTTCGGAGGTGCTGCACAGCCGTCTGCGGGAGGATTTCAACGCCGGAAAGAAGGAGGTGCTGGACGCCATGAAGGAGTGGGCGTTCCTCACGGAGGAGATGCGTCTTGCCGTGGGGGCCCGCGACCGGGAAAAGATCATGCGCCTCATCGACAGGAATTTCGACTTGCGCTGTGAGGTGTGCGCTTCCGCCGTAAGCGAAAAGAACCGCCGCATGGTGGAGCTGGCAAGGTCCGCGGGAGCGTCCGCCAAACTCACCGGTTCCGGGGGAGCAGTCATCGGCTGTTACCGGGACGAGAAAATGTACGAAAAGCTGTGCCGGACTCTGAAGGAAGAGCATATCGAGACCCTGAAGCCCCAGATCGTGCGCAGCGGAGGGGAAGCATGAGCGGAAGAAAAGAAGTCCGCACGGCGGTCATTCCCGCCGCCGGGTTCGGCACAAGGTTCCTGCCCGCTTCCAAGGCGGTCCCCAAGGAGATGATCCCCCTTGTGGACAAACCGGTGATCCAGTATGTGGTGGAAGAGGCCGTTTCGGCGGGCTTGAGACGCATCGCCATTGTCGTAAGCGAAGGCAAGGAGGCCATCAAGGCCCATTTCCGGCCCTCTCCCGCGCTGGAGGAGCGTCTGGAAAAAACGGGAAAGAACGATCTCCTGCGGGAGATCCGCGCCTTGAGCGCCATGGCGGAAATCACGTTCATTCCCCAGAAGGAGCTCAAGGGGCTGGGGGATGCGGTCCTTCAGGCGGAAGAGTTCGTGGGAGGAGAGCCTTTTGCGGTGCTTCTGGGAGATACGGTCCTGCGGTCCACCTGCGGAAAAAGCGTCGCCGGACAGCTTAAGGAGGTCTATGAAAAGACCTTTTCCAGCGTGGTGGCGTCCGAGCATGTGCCCCGGGAAAAGATCGGGCGGTACGGGATCATCGGAGGGTGTCCGGTTCCCGGAGAGGAGAAAATTCTGGAAGTGACCGATCTTGTGGAAAAGCCTTCTCCGGGAGAGGCGCCAAGCGATCTTGCCGTTGCCTCCCGGTATCTTTTCACTCCCGGGATCTTCGACGAACTGCGGAAGACTCCCCCCGGGAAGGGCGGGGAGATCCAGCTCACGGACGCCATGAAAGGTCTTCTGAAAAAAGAGAAAATGTTCGCCCGGATCATCGACGGGAAACGGTACGACATCGGCAATAAGGAAGGTTTCGTGAAAAGCACGCTGGAATTTGCCTTCGCAAGGGAGGAGATGCATGAGGATCTGAAAAAGTTTCTGCTTGCGCTCCTTGCGGAGGAAAACGGAACGCGGTGAACGGCATAGGGGTGTAAAATGAAAAGATTTTCCAAGTGTTTTTTCTTTGCGGCGGCAGGGTGTCTTTTTGCCGCATCTTTCCTCTCTTTTTCCGCGGACGCGGAGGAAAAGAGATTCCCCCATGTCCCGGAAGCCTGGGAGAAGGGCGTGCTTGCGGCAAAGGACACCTCCTTCCCGGAACTGCCCAATGTCCTGCCGGAAAAGGAGCTGCCCGGATATTTCTCCCTTTACGGGGCATTGAAGGATCCTCTTCTCCGTTCCCGCATGGCGTTCGAACTGCGCATGAGCTGTTCAAAGGAAACGTTCCGGGGGCTCGTTCTCCTTCTGGAGAAGGAAAAGGACCCCTTCTGCCAAAGCGCGCTTCTTTCCTCTCTTCTTGCTCTTGCGCAAAACGGCTTCGGGGACGGCTCCTTTGCGGAAAAGGCGCTGACCTATTTCGATCTCCCCAACTGGGAAAGCCGGAAAAGCGCAACTGCCCTTTACTTCCTCCTCTCCCCTTCTCCCGCGCCGGAAAAGGCTCTGGAAAAGCGGAAGGGAAAGTATGACGAACTTTTTCTGCGGAGCTTTTTCCCGTTCTTTGCGCAAAATGCCGGAAAGATCCCCGAAAAACTTGTGGAAGAGTGGCGGAAGGAGAAAGACCTTTCCCGGAAGGCGCTGGGATTCTCTTTCGCCCTTCTCCGGAGAAAAGCATCCAAACCGGACGGAGAGCTTCTCAAGGCGGCTCTGCCGGAAAGTCCCGTTCTGGTGCGGTATTATCTTGCCAGGAGCGCCGCCTATAATCCGGATCTCCCGCAGGCGTTTTTCGAAGCGCTTTTCAAGGACAATGATGCGGGCATCATTCTTGCCTATCTGCGGGAGGCGGCGGGACCGGAAACGGGGAAGAAAGTAAAGGAAGAGCTTCTCCGCAAATTCCTTGCTCCCTCCATGCCGTTTTCCCTGCGCCTTGCCGCGGCGGAGGCGTTGAAAAATGGGAAGGAGGAAGAGTCCGCAAAGGCCTGCGCAAAACTTCTTCAGAAAAGGGATACGGTCCTGCTTGGCGTTGCCTCTGCCGCCCTTGCGGAAATGAGGCCGGCGGAATCGGTGAGAGAGCTTATTGTCCAGTATGCGGAAAAGAATCCCGCCGCACGGCTGGAGGCGGTGCGCTTTTTTGCCGCAGTGCGGGATGAAAAGTTCGATGACGCCGTCATCCGGTTTCTGGAAGATGCCGGGGAGGGGAAAACCGATCACCCGGACCGGGAAAAGATCCTTCAGGAGCTGGGGATAACTCTTCTGGGGAACTCCAGGGCGGCAAAGGGGATCCCCGTCATCGTGAAGAAAAGCTCTTCCAAAGTGGTTTCCGTGCGGAAATGCGCCGCGGAAAGTCTGGGAAAGCTTCCCTCCAAAGAAAGTTTTGCCGCGCTGAAAAAACTCCTTCTGGACAAAGAACCTTCCGTTGCCTCCGCCGCGGCCTGTTCCGTGGTGCAGCTTGTGAAGGAGAGGGCTCTTCCGGCGGAGGAGGCAAGGCGCCTTTTCGGAAAGGAACTTGTGAAGCTGACAGGGAATCTCAAACTGGAGTTTGCGGACGCCCGGAGCGGCGCCGTACGGGCCGTTGACTTGCTGGGGCTGGTGAAGGAGTGCAAGAAAAATCTGGAGCGTCTGGCGGAAAAGGAGTGCATCATCGCCCCCATGGCCCCGCCCTCTTTCGATGCGGATCACGTGCGCGCTTCCGTGCTTCTTGCTCTGTACGAGGCGGGAAAAAAGGGCGATAAGGAGAGCGAAAAAAGTTTCCGCCGCCTTCTGCCCCTTCTTGCGGCGGAAGCGGGCAAGGAGGAAAGTCCCGCTTCGGATGCGTGGAAAGAGTGTCTGCGTCAGCTGAAACTTCTGCAAGGGGGACAGAAGATCGTTCCGGCGAAGGCGGTGAGCTCTCCTCCTTCCATGTCCGTGCATCCGCTGTAAGAAGATCCGGCACCGTTGCGGGGGGCTCCCTTGAAATTTCCCGCATGTGCGTTATATTAATTAAACGGAATTCCGTGGAAAATCTGACGATTTCATCCATAAAAATCAAGCAACAAAAGGGGAAAAAATGGAGAACAAAGCAGACATCGGTCTCATCGGACTTGCCGTCATGGGCGAAAATCTTGTCCTGAACATGGAAAGCAAGGGCTTCACCGCCGCAGTCTACAACCGCACGGTGGAAAAGGTGGACAAGTTCGTCAACGGCAGAGGCAAGGGCAAAAAGTTCATCGGCTGTCACAGCATCGAAGAGCTTTGCGCGAATTTGAAGGCGCCCCGCCGCATCATGATGATGGTGAAGGCAGGCAAACCCGTGGACGATCTCATCGGGCAGATCCTCCCCTATCTGGACAAGGGGGATATCCTCATCGACGGCGGCAACAGCTTCTTCCAGGATACCATCCGCCGCACCAATTTCCTTGCGGAAAAGGGGATCCGTTTCGTGGGAACGGGCGTTTCCGGCGGAGAGGAAGGCGCTCTTCTGGGGCCCTCCATGATGCCCGGGGGCGCGCCGGAGGCATGGGAACATGTGAAGCCCATCTTCCAGGCCATCTGCGCCAAGGTCGCGGGCGGACGCCCCTGCTGTGAATGGGTGGGGGACAACGGCGCGGGCCACTATGTGAAAATGGTCCACAACGGCATCGAATACGGCGATATGCAGATGATCTGCGAAGCCTACTGGATCCTGAAGAACGTTCTGGGACTCTCTGCACCCGAACTGCACGACGTTTTCGAAGAGTGGAACAAGGGCGAGCTCAACAGCTACCTTATCGAGATCACCAGCGCCATCTTCACCAAGGTGGATCCGGAAACCGGAAAACCCGTGGTGGACATCATTCTGGACGCCGCAGGCCAGAAGGGGACCGGCAAATGGACCAGCCAGAGCGCTCTGGATCTGGGCGCCCCCGCTCCCACCGTGGCGGAAGCCGTGTTCGCCCGCTGTCTTTCCGCCGTGAAGGAGGAACGCGTGGCCGCCTCCCGCATCCTCACCGGAGAGAAAATCGCCTTCAACGGCGACAGGAAGGCCTTCATCGAATCCGTCCGTCAGGCGCTCTACGCCTCCAAGATCTGCTCGTACGCTCAGGGCTTCCAGCTTATGCGCCTTGCCGCCAAAGAGTACAACTGGAACCTCAATTACGGGGAAATCGCGCTTCTCTGGAGAGGCGGATGCATCATCCGCGCCCAGTTCCTGGAAAGGATCAAGGAAGCCTTCGACAAGAATCCCGCCATCGACAATCTTCTGCTGGACGACTTCTTCCACGCCTCCATCGACCGCTGTCAGAAAGCCTGGCGGGAAGTGGTGGCGCAGGCGGTCCTCATGGGAGTGCCCGTGCCCGCCTTCTCCAGCGCTCTTGCCTACTACGACGGCTACCGTTCCGCCAACCTTCCCGCCAATCTGCTGCAGGCGCAGCGGGATTATTTCGGCGCCCACACCTACGAAAGGGTGGACAAGCCCCGGAAGGAAGCGTATCACACGGAGTGGACCGAGCACAGCGGCAAGACCGTTGCCGGGACCTACATGGCGTAAAAAAAACGGAGAAAACGATGGGTATTTTTGCTCAGAAGAGCGGCGTGGACGTTTCCGTAACGGATGCGGAATTGACGTCCCTCATTCGTACCACCGTGGAAAAAAGCGGGAAGAAGGGGGGCAGGATGCTGCTCCTTCCTCCCGACCACACCCGGCTCAACTCCTATGCCGGGCGGATCACGGAAATGATCTATCTTGCTTACAAGGATTCGTGGAAGATCGACATCATGCCCGCGCTGGGCACCCACGCGCCCATGGGGGAAAAGGAGCTTTCCCTCATGTTCGGGAACAAGATCCCCCGGGAGCTGTTCAAGGTGCACGACTGGCGGAACGATGTGGTCACTTTGGGGACCGCCCCTTCCGAATTCATCAGGGAGCTTTCCAAGGGAAAACTGGATTACGAGGTCAAGATCCAGGCGAACAAGATTTTGTTCGACGGCTACGACCTCATCCTTTCCATCGGGCAGGTGGTCCCTCACGAAGTGGTGGGAATGGCCAACTACACCAAGAATCTCATGGTGGGCGTGGGCGGCTCCGACATCATCAATAAATCCCACTTCCTGGGCGCCGTGGCCGGATGCGAAAATCTCATGGGCAGAGCCGACTCTCCCGTACGCAGACTTTTCAACTACGGAGTGGATACCTTTCTAAAGGACCTCCCCATCGTCTATATGCTCACGGTCATGAGCAAGGACGAAAACGGGAAGATGGCCATGCGGGGATTCTTCTCCGGAGACGATGTTTCCGTATTCAACGCCGCCGCCGAACTGAGCGTGCGCACCAATCTGGTGCTGCTGGAAAAGGCGCCCAAAAAGGTGGTGGTCTATCTGGATCCGGAGGAGTTCAAAAGCACCTGGCTGGGGAACAAGGCGGTCTACCGCACCCGCATGGCCATTGCCGACGACGGGGAACTCATCATCCTTGCCCCCGGCCTCAAGGAGTTCGGGGAGGACAAGGGCAACGACAAGGTCATCCGCAAGTACGGATACAAGGGGACGCCCAACACCCTGAAGGCGGTGGCGGAAAACGAGGAGCTCAAAGGCAGTCTGGGCGCGGCCGCCCATCTGATCCACGGCTCCAGCGAAGGCCGTTTCCGCATCATCTACTGCCCCGGGCCCGGCATGACGGAGGAAGAGATCCGTTCCGTGGGATATGAGTACGGAAATCTGGACGAAATGATGAAAAAGTACGATGTGGCCCATCTGAAAGACGGCTTCAACACCGTCAACGGGGAGGAGATCTACTTCATCAGCAATCCCGCGCTGGGACTCTGGGCGCTGAGAAAGAATTTCATCAAGGACTGAGCATTTTGCGGCGCGGCCGGAACGGCTTCCCGCCGCCTGAAAGAATCAACAAAAGGAGAAAACATGTCTATCGAACTCAAAAAAGATGCCAAGTACGCCATGCTGGTTGCCACAAGCATGGGTGTCCGCCTGACCCCTGCCGACGGTCAGCCTTTCCATTGCAGCGATACCTTCAAGATGCAGGTGACCAGCGCCGAATCCAACGTGGCCAGCATCTCCTCGTTCCTGGGGCTGAAGGTGAAAGTGCTCACCGCCTTCGTGAAGGGCAGTCCCATTGCCCGCATGATCAAGGACAACCTTGCCGGCCGTCACATGGATTACGAAGGCCCGGAATTCGAACAGGGCGGCCCCTGGGGCTACCGCCACCAGTTCAACCTCGCGGACAGCGGCTGCGGAAGCCGCGGGCCCCGGGTGCAGAACGACCGGGCCGGAGAGGTGGGAAGAGAGCTTTCCGCCGAATATTTCGACCTTGACCGGATCTTCGGCGAAGAGGGCGTGCAGATCGTGCACCTTTCCGGACTGATCGCCGCCATGAGCCCCAAGACCAGCAAGTTCTGTCTGGAACTGGCCCGCACCGCCAAGAAGTACGGCACGAAGGTCTCCTTCGACCTCAACTACCGGGCCTCCTTCTGGAAAGGACGGGAAGAGGAGCTGGCCGCGACCTTTGCCGAGATCGCATCCGTTTCCGACATCCTCATCGGCAACGAAGAGGATTTCCAGCTCTGCCTCAAGATCAAGGGGCCGGAAGCGGGCGGAAAAGGCATTGCGGGCAAGATCGAAAGCTTCAAGGAAATGGTGGAACGCGTGAAGGCCGCCTATCCCAACGCCTACGCCTTCGCCACGACGCTCCGTCAGGTGGTCAGCGCCAATACCCATCTCTGGGGCGCCATCGTGAACGTGAACGGGGAATGGCAGGTGGTGGAACCCCGGGAGATCGGCGTTCTGGACCGCATCGGCGGCGGCGACGGATTCGTGGGCGGATTCCTGTATGCCATCCTGAAGGGCTGGGAACCGGAAAAGTGGATCCAGTTCGGCTGGGCCACCGGCGCGCTTGCCACCACGCATCTCACGGACTATGCCCAGCCTGCCGATGAAGATCAGGTGTGGAGCATCTGGAGCGGCAACGCCCGCGTGAAACGGTAACAAGGACGGTCGGGCGGCCCTGCAGCGACAGATCGGCCGGGCGGCGGATGGTCCCCGCTGTCCGCTACAGGACGCCGTCCCGATCGGAATTCATTTCCACTTTTTTCTTCCACGTCTCCCCGTTGG
>JAGAEF010000125.1 GCA_017613255.1 Lentisphaeria bacterium | reverse complement strand
GTTTCGTACAGCACTCTTGCGTCACTGTCCTGCCCGTGGTTAAACTCCTGATACACCGCTTCCAGCTCCGTGTGGAAAAGACGTATCACCGGATTGCGCAGCCGTTCCGCTTCCAGAAGGAGAAAGCGCTTGAGTTCGTTGGAGGGGATGTTCACCACATAGGCGGTAACGTCCGTGGAGGTGAAGGCGTTGAGTCCCATGCCGCCCAGCGCCCCTGCCAGCATGGAGTATTCCCCGGCGGCGGCATAGCGGGAAGCCTGTACGGAAAGACGGTCGATCTCCTTGAAAATGGCCTTCTTTTTCTCCGGATCCTTTTCCCTGCGCCGGTCCTCGTAAAGCTGCTCGATCTTTTCCAGAAGGACTTTTTCCTTTTCGTAGTCCAGAGAGCCGATCCTGTCGGTCCCCTTGAACATGAGATGCTCCAGATAGTGGGCAAGTCCCGTGGCGTCCGCGGGGGAATCCGCCAGACCCGCCTTCACCAGAAACCGCACCACGATGCGGGGTTTCACGGGAATGCGGGCAAGATAGACTTTGAGACCGTTTTTCAGCGTATAGATCCTCCCTTTGTAGGGATCATTGGTCACATACTCGTATTCGAACGAGTTGCCGTCTCTGGCCTTTTTTGCCGCGAACTCCGAACCGTTCAAAACGAAAAGGAAGGAAAGAATGAGGAAAAACGCTATTTTCTTGAGCTTCATGACAGGTCTCCTTGTTTGTCAGGGAAATATAGCACGGAAAAGCGTTTTTGCAAAAGGAAACGCAAAAAAACAGGCGGCCAACCGTTCGGGAAGACCGCCTGCATCGTACCGTCGAAGGCCGAAAGCTTCAGGAGGAGTGCTTGTCCGCCGTGGGCATATCCTCATCCGCGTCGGCGGCGGGGAAGACCTGGATATCGTCCAGATCCAGCTCTCCTGTGATCCGGAACCAGAACATCCGGGGATTTTCCGGCAGCGTTATGGTCCCCTTCACTTCCGTCCACTTGTCGGGAGAGTTGATGTCGGAGGCAAAGCCTTCCTTCGTCTTGCCGAACACTCTGGTAAGCATCTTGGCCTTGCCCCGCACCTTCAGGGTAACAGAGATGGCCTTGAGGTCCTTGGGCCAGTTGCCGGACTGCCCCACAAAGGCGTTGAGGCCCTTTATGCGCATATACTGCTTTCCGGAGGAGGGCTTGTCGGTACGCACTTCCACTTCGCCGGGATTGGCCTCGTTGAAATACCAGAACTTGGGAACCTTGGGAGAGACGAATTTCCACTTGTTGGGCTTCCCGCTGCTGAGCTTTCTGCGGGGCTCCGCAAGAGTCTCCAGATCGCCGTTGCGGATCATGGGCCCGGTCTCGCCGAAGGAGACGGTGCGGTGGGCTTCCGAGCCGTGGAAGACGGCGCCGCTCCAGGAGGAGGCTTCGTTCTTCCCCGAATCCAGAAGGGCGACTCTGGCCACATTGACCTTCATGGTCTCCCCTTCCCCGATGGTGAGCCCAAAGTTTTTCAGCGGGACTTTCACTTCCGCCACCCAGCGGTCGGGCTCTTCCGAAATGCGGAAATCGAAATCGGTTTTTTTGCTTTCATCCCGGCTGGAACCCGAAGAGGTGAGAGCGTCGAACCGTTTCCCGTTGTGGGAGAAGCCCAGATGCAGATACTTTCCGTAAAGTTTTCTGGGGGTGATGAAGATCTCCAGATGGCTTCCCTTCATGGCCGCGGGGATCCCGTCCTTCACGGCGAGGTCTTCCACCTTGCCGGACTTGGGCTTGAGGCACTCGATGCCAAGATAGATGTTATTCTTGTCGTACAGGATCCTTACGAAGGTCTGCAGTTCCGCGGGGTCATCGAACTGCTGGAACTTCCGGAAGTCGGAGGAGATCTCCGCCGTCTTCCACGCCTTTTCGGCAAGTTTCCCGTCCAGAACGATCCCCACGGCCTTTTTGGCGATGTACTCCTTCTGCTTCTGGGCCAGATAGAACTTGTGGGAGTCCTCCCAGCTCAGCTTCAGGAAAAGCCGGTCCCGCTTCACTCTCTTCAAGAACAAGGGATCGTTTGCGACCTCTTGTTCCGCCTTGTCCAGACAGGCGTGGAGCCGCTGGATCAGTCCGGCGCTTTCCAGGCACTGGCCCAGAGCGATATCGGGAGTCCCGTACCCCATGTGCAGTCCGGGCGCGTAAAGGGCTTTCGTCAGTTCCTCCCGGTAGGGCTTCATGTATTTCCACGCGGGGCCGTAATACTTGCTGTTGATGTTTTCCAGCACCTTTTCCACGTCGTCGTTTATGTTCCAGGAAAAGTGTCCGGTAAGATAGTGCTGCTGCCACAGGCTCATCCACATGTGCAGATTGAAGGGCGTGTTCCGCCTGGGCCCGAAGTCGCTGAGCGCGGCGCGGGTGACGAAGCCGAAGCCTTCCATGCCCAGTTTATGATAGTAGCGCAGGTCCTCCACCCACGCCCGTTCCATGGGCAGATAGCGGGTGGCGCCGGGCATCTGGGTCTGGTACTCGAAGGTGGTGGCCTTCTGCCCGATGGCCGCCCAGTCGTCGAACATCTTCTTGAAGTTGGAGGCGTTGGGCGGGCAGGTGGGATCCGTGAGGGGATGGATGTAGCATCTCTGATGGGGGCAGATCACCACGGGCACCCGGGGATCGGGCTTCACGGTCCGGGGCGGGAAACGGTAGGTCTGATAGACGAGCGTATGGACATGCTGTTCGGGATGGTCCTTGGAAAGGAGGTTTTCCGCCATATAGTTCACGAACTTCCACCACCTTGCCGCGTGCCGGTTGGCCCGGGGGGCAAGGGGATCGTCCAGCTTGCGGCAGTTTTCGCATTCGCACCACTGGGTGTGGTCGTCGTTGCAGAAGGAGTAGATGTTTTCCTTCCCCTCGAACATGGCGATCTCCGTGCGGATATTGTCCAGCATCCTCTTGAGCGTCTCCGGATTGCTGGTGCAGGGCTGGCAGGCCCCCTTTTCGTTGCCCGCAAAGACTCTTTTGCCGTTCACCAGTCCGAAATATTCGGGATGCTCCTTGAGAAGCTGTTCTCTTTTCTCCTTGAAGTCCTCCCCTTTTCCGACACGGCCCACAAGGTTGTTGCCCATGTTATGGCCGCCTCGGAGGAAGATGGGATCCAGTTCCGCAATGCGCGGATCTTTGGGGATCTGGGGGGAGAAAACCTGGATCCCGTTGCGGATGAACCAGTTGTAGACGTGCTGATTCTTGTGGGAGCCGCCGTTGAGGGTGATCCTGCGGCTGTTGAAGGCGGGAGACTTGACCGTGACGCCGTCCTTTACGGAAAGATCTTTCCTTTTGGGAACGTATTCCCCTTCCTCCGTGGGATCCGGATG
>JAGAEF010000124.1 GCA_017613255.1 Lentisphaeria bacterium | reverse complement strand
GGGGTCCGGGGGAGAGAAAAAAGCGCGAGCGCGTTTGTCTCTCCCCCAAGTCAGGGCTGGAAACATGAGGTGTGTTTTTTCCCATTCCCCGAAACCGCCCCGGCTGGAGAACAGGCCAAAGGGAACGCAGAGCGAAAAAACACGGCCCACATTCCCTGCTTGGGCTGGGGAATACGGATGGGTACGGAGTGGTACGGATAAGTACGGAGGGTACAGCTGGAAATACACATACCTTCGACTGGAAACTTCCGCCGTGTTTTTTTCCCATCCCCTCTTGAGGCTTGAAGCTTGTGACTTGCGACTTGAGACTTGAGACTTGAGACTTGTGACTTTCGCCTGTGTTTTTCCCAACAGGGGGCACGGCATCCGGACCGAAACGTAGGGCAAATATTCCGGAACAAGGGTTGCAATCGCGCTTTCTCCGCGTATATTATTCGCGAACGCAAATGCAGCAGCAAGGAGGATTTCATGATCGCGGAAAGCACATTCACCCCAAAAGACCTTTCCCGCATCCGGGAAAGAACACAAGAGATCGAAAAGGCCGTTCTGGACAATCTCATCGTTTTCCCGGGGCGCAAAATTCCCATTCCCATTGCAGGCGCCTGTTATCCGGGGATCTGGATGGAACACAATCAGGACTGGCTCTTCCTTGCGGATCTTGCTCCGGAAAGCGCCTGGGAGGCGGTGGAACTTTTTCTGGAAAAACAGAAGGAGAACGGTCTTTTCCCCGTGTGCGTGCTTACGGACGGAAGAGCCTTTTACCGACAGGTCCAGCAGATCTGGCCTTTTGCCAGATGCGCCTTCGAGATCGCGAAAAAACTGGGCAAGGGGGAAAGGGAACTGCGGGCGGTCTATCATGCTTCCGTTTCCTTCGATTCCTGGCTGGGAGAATATCGGGATCACAAAAAACTGGGACTGGTTGAAATGTTCTGCGAATTCGATACGGGCCATGACAATTCCCCCAGAGTCCGGGACGGGGGGCTTCCCCGGAACGTGCTTTCCGGCGCGGAAACGATGCCGGATCTGCCTGTTCTGCCCATTCTGGCGCCGGACCTTTCCGCCATGCGCTATCAGGCACGGATTGCCCTGAGCGAGATCGCCGCACTTCTGGGGGAGGAAAAAGACTCTCTCTTCTGGCAGGAACAGGCGCAGTTCACCCTCACTTCCATCCGGAAATACCTTTACGACCCGGAGGACGATTTTTACTACGATGTGGATTCCTCCGGAACATTCCGCAAATACCGCACGGAACATCTTACAAGGCTCTATCTCAACGGCGCGGTGGACCAGCCGGAGTTCGAACGTCAGTACAAACGGTACTTCGAAAACCCGCAGGAGTTCTGCACTCCCTATCCTTTCCCTTCGGTCTCCGTCTCCGATCCCTCCTTCGTAAAGACGCTCCCCAACAACTGCTGGGGCGGCAATACTCAGGCGCTCACGGCCCTGCGGGCGACCATGTGGCTGCCCCGCTACGGCAGAAGCGACGAAAAGGACCGTCTCCTGAAACGGTGGATGCGGGCATTCCTGGACTACGAAAGTCCTCTGCACCAGGAACTCAATCCCTTCGACGGTGCTCCCATCGGGGAAGGGGTTCACTACATGCCATCCCTCTTTCTTTTCCGTCAGGCGGCTGAACTGCTTCTGAAATAACTACTTTCCCGCGGGAGCGGAAGGAAGGGACTGGGTACGGGAAAAGACCGTTTTTCCGCCGGAACGAAGAGAGAGACTCCACTCTCCGGCGCGAATGGAGGTGACAAGAAAGTTTTCGGAGGCAGGGGAAAGGAAAAGAAGCCGGGTGCGGGTCAGTTTTTTCAGGACGTCCTGTCCGTAAAGCAGAGCCTTTTCCTCTTCCGGAGAGGAGCTTTTTCCGCCTCCGGGAAGAAAGACGCCCTTCACCTCCCTGCCGGAAAACCCCTCCATGACCAGCGCCATGGAAAAATCGGTCACCATGGCGTCCACGCCTTCCGTTCGGAATTTTTCGTTCCCGGCGGGATCGTTTCTCACGGCGTAAGGCGGCGTTTCCGGTTCGGGCCGATTCCTTCCGGCGTAGTCCAGAATCTGATCCAGAAGCGAACAGGCGGAAAGGGAGAGGAGAAGCGGCAGCGCCGCGGCAAGGGAAAGAATTGTGCAATAATGTTTTTTCGGCATGACAGATCTCCCGTTCCGGCAGGATTCGGGTGGTAATGTACAGCAAAGAGGCGTCTCCGGCAAGGGGGAAATCAAAAATTTTCCGGAATATTTTTCGCCGGACTTGATTTTTGGAAAAAAGGCGCTATAGTAATTGTCTGCGATTGTACGGAATGCTTCGGTTCAACATGAAATAGAAGAGAGGTGACACAATGAGCAACGTATGTGAAATCTGCGGCAAAAAGAAAGTTTACGGCGCACGGATCATCCGGCGCGGTCTTGCCAAGAAAAAAGGCGGTATCGGTATGCATGTGGTGAAGGTTTCTCCCCGTGTCTTCGAGCCCAACATCCAGACCGTGAAGGTCAACGACAACGGAACAGTGTGCCGGAAGAAAGTCTGCACGGCGTGCATCCGCAGCGGAAAAGTGACGAAAGTTTCCTGACGCGCTGTTCAGCATTGTCTTTCGAAAGCGTAGGATTGCACCATGCAGGAATACGCTTTTTTTATTGGCCGGAATAACAAAATGAGGTAAGAAATGAAATTTTTCGACAAGGTGAAAGAGGTTTTTTCGAAGAAGAAGTGGGTGCGGGTGACTGCGTACATCGTTTCCGCTCTCATCATCGTTTTGATCGTGTGCTACTTTTTCCTGGGGCATATCGTGAAGGGCTCCATCCAGACCGTGGGACCGCTCATCACCGGCGTTCCCATTACGGTGAGAAGCGTGAGCGTGGATATCTTCGGCGACGTGGAAGTGGGGATCAAGGATCTTGTGGTGGGCAATCCCCAAGGGTACTCCTCCCCTCACGCGCTGGAGCTGAAGAAATTTCAGCTCATCGTGAAGCCCCTTTCCCTCTTCAAGGACAAGATCGTGGTGGATAAGCTGGAAATCACCGGAGTGGAAGTCAATTTCGAAACCAACGTGGTCGCCAGCAACCTCAACGACATCAACAACAACGTGAAGAAGTTCACGCCCAGTACCGACGGAAAGAAATCCGAATCCAAGCCCGCCAAGCTGCAGGTCAACTCCATCGACATGTCCGACATCAAGGTGCGGGTGATCGCCAAGGGCGGCAATGCCGCGGGCGTGCCGCTGGTGATGGTGCCCATCCACATGAAGGATCTGGGCACGGGTCCCGATGGCATCACCGTTTCCGGCCTGATCGGCGAAATGCTGACCAAACTCTTTACCGGAGTGACCTCTCTTGTCTCCTCCGGAGCCGGTGCAGTGGCCGACGGCGTTTCCAGTGCGGGCAAAGCCGTGGGCAATGCCGCCATGGATGCCGGAAGTGCAGTGGGCGAAGCCGGAAAGAGTCTGGGAAAACAGGTCAAGGGCCTTTTCTCCGGCGACAAGAAGGACGCCAAGGACGGCGCCAAAGCCGACACCAAGGCAGGCGACAAGAAATAATCCCGCTTCGTGCCCTGCCTCCGTTTTTTCGGCGGGGGCCCGGGAAAAAAGTCCCCTGTTCTTATTCCTTGCTCTTTTTCCGCAAGGCAAGGAGCGCCTTTTTCAGCTCGTGTGCGTCCGTATATCCGGAGGGGGCACGGGAACAGCATTTCAAGGCGATCTCGTTGAAGGGCCGAATGCTTTCCATATCCGGCTCCTCTCCGATTTCCGGAAAGTCGGAAGCGGGATTGCCGCTGTAGAGGCAGTAGAGGATCTTGCCGGCGGCATAAAGGTCCCTTTTCCTTCCGCAGCAGGGATAATCCGGCACATATTCCGGCGTCCCGCAGCGGGGAAGGAAAACCGTGTTGCACTCGTCGGCAAGTCCGTGATCGGTGATTTTCAGCACGCCGCCCACAAAAAGAATGTTTTCCGGCTTGAGATCTGAATGGGCGATCCCCCGGAAATGGAGATATTCCACGGCGCTGACCAGCGGCAGCATGACGGAAAGGATCTCTTCCGGACTCCATTTCCCGCGGCGCTTCAGACGCTCCGCAAGGGTGTCGGGAATGTACTCCTCTTTTCCGTTTCCGGCATTGTCCGCAAGGGCACTGACATAGTAATCGAAAGATCCTGTCCGCCCGTGGTGGAAAATTTCCGCAACGTTTTCATGGATCGGGGCTCTTCTGCGGAAAAAAGCGATCCCCCTTGCGTCCCTTTCCCCGTCCGCCAAATCGCTTCCCGTTCCGTTCCGGGGGACCAGCCGGACGGCACGGCGGATCCCGTCCAGATCCCGTGCCGCCCAGACCTCCCCCGTTCCGCCCTTTCCGCAGGGAAAAAGAAGACGGAAATCGGGGATCCGAGGAGGCGGATCCGTGACGGCGGAATCGCCTTTCCTGTTTTCTCTCATGGTGTCCGCCCTTTCCGGAAGCGTTGTTTTGACTTTCAAGGGGATACTATACACGCTTTCGGAAAAGAAGCAAGGGGAAATTCATTATTTTTCGTATGTTTTTATTTCATTATTTAAAATTGTTTATTTTATATTGGAAAATATGTTTATTCAATCGAACGGGAAAAGCGCATGAGAGAAGAGGATTCCGGAGAGAAGATCGACTATGGCTTCCCGGAAAAGAGACGGGGCATTTTCGATCCGTTCTCCTTTTCGAAGAGGGCTTCCGCCGTATCCTGCACCTTTTCGAGAAGACGCCTGTACCGGGCGAAAATTTCCGGCAGGGGCAGGAGGAAATACGCTTCGAGAAAACGATACACGTCATGACGGGTGAGGCGCGTACCGCTCATGGCGGAAAAATAGAGGCCGGCAAGGTCCTTCACCAAGTATCGCTCCGGGACTTTTTTCCGGATCTGGGCCCGGTGCAGATCGATGACGTAAAGGACATACTCTCCCGCCTCCAGCTTCTTTCTGTCCAGAAGATAGTGGCATATATAGCAGTCCCGGTGATTCAGCCCGGCCCGGTGCATCTTCCCGGCACTTTCCGCAAGGGCACGAATCAATCTTCTGCGCAGAGGAAGTTCCAGATTCTTCCCCCGGACAAGGCAGAAATCCTCCAGGCTTGTCACGCAGGAAAGCTCCCTGGTGACGAGAAAACTTTTTTCCCGGATCGAGCCCGTTCTCCGGCTCCCGAAGGCCGCGACCTCCATGGTGGGGATCCCCTTTTCCCGGAGAAGGTTCAGGGCATCGAACTCCTGCCCCGCCCCGGTGACGGGCTTTTTCAGCTGAAAAAGGTCCTTGAGATACTCTTTCAGACCTATTCCGAAATGTTTCTTGATGAAATATCCTTTCCCGTCCAGCTCGAATCTTGTGGTGCGGCGGCTCTTCACCTCCCGGAAATCTTCTCCGGCAAGGGCAAAGGCCTCCCGGAAGGGGTCTTTCCCTTTCCAGAGAGTCCTGAATGGGTCGTCCAGAAACAGTCTCTCCACCGTTATTGCTCCTCTTTGGCAAGGATGTCCGCGCAAACGGAGGCGCGGGAGTAGAAATCCGCTTTTCTGCCGTAGGCAAGCGTGCGCTTGCGCAGCTTCTTCAGCGTGGAAGGATCCGCAAGAAGGGAGATCAGGGCGGCAAGAAGTTCCTGGGAGGAAAAGGGTTCCGGAAGAACGATGTTGCCGGAATCCCGCACATAAGAGGAAAACCCGCAGGCGCCGGAGCACACCACGGGCAGCCCCATGGCAAGAGCCTCCACCAGCACGGTCCCGGTGGCCTCCTCCCTTGCGGGGTGCACCATGAGATCCGAGGCAAGAAGCAGTTCCGGCACGTCTTTCCTTGCTCCGCCGAAGATCACCCTGTCGGTGATCCCCAGCTTTTCGGCAAGAGCTCTGCACTTTTTTTCCGTGATGCTTCCGGCAAGGTAAATACGGCATTTGCGCTGGATCTTCTGGGGGAGACAGGCAAAAGCCTCCAGAAGGCGGTCCGCGCCTTTCGTCACAAGGTTGGCCCCCACAAGCACGATGAGCTTGAGCTCCGGATCCACAAGGATCTCATGGCGTTTCTTCTCCCGCTTCTCCTGAAAATCCTCCGGAAGAGAACAACTTTTGTCGATCCCCGGGGGCAGATAGAAGAAACGCTCTTCCGGAGTCCCGTAGATCTTCCGGTACTCCTCTTTCTGGGCGTCCACGATGTACAGGATCTTCGTTCCGGATCGTTTGGAAAAGACCTCCTCCTCCAGTTTCAGCATCGTCCTGTACCGGGGATTGAGGGTCAGATTGAGTCTGGAGTGTTTCCTTGCGGCGCGTTCCGCAAGGCAGTTGTCCGCGGCAAAATAGTAGTCCGCTCCGCCGAATCGGTTGAAGGAAAGGAGGATCAGTTTTTCTCCTTTGCGCCGCTCCTCCCGGACGAAATCCCGCACGGCCTTCCCGAAGGAGGCCATCCTCGCGTGATTGGTGAGCCCGCGGGTCTTCAGGATCTCCACATGGAATTCTTCCGGCTTTTCCCCCTCCCATTCCGCGGCAAGCACGGTCAGAAGCCAGCCCCGGGAAAGCACCTCCTGTGCAAGACGGAAGAAATCCTTCTGCAGTCCGCCGTAGGGAAAGTAGGAATATATGGCAAAGACAAGCTTCATGCGATCCGGTGTCCTCCGTTGGGGATACGGTCCCGAAAGCGGGAGATTTCTACCACGCCTCCACCGTGTACTGCACGATGAGATTCGCCATCTGCAGACACGCCTGCGTAAGCCCGCTTTCCTTGCCGATGGCGGGGTCCGTAAGGAACTGATAGGTACAGGAGCCGGAAACGGACCGTTTTTTCACCAGAGGCACCGTTCTGCCGGGCAGAAGCACCATGAAATCGCCGCTGACGGTGATGTTGAATTCGGAAGGCCGGTCCTCCTCATCCTTGTCTTCCCACTGAACCGCCGACTGCGTCACGTCGTTGATCTGACAGTAAATGATGCAGTCCGCCTTCTCCATGGGAACGATCTTGAGGGACCCGTCGAACATGAAGCGTTCCGCAAGAAGACGGCGCATCACGATGGCGGCCAGAACCTCTCTCGACTTGTTTTTCACGGGAGCAATGCCGATGGTCTTGATCTGGGGGTGCATCATGTTCCCTATGCGGTAGCCGCAGCCGCCGGAAAAGGCGGCGGCAAGGAGAAGAAGAAGGAAAAAGAGATGCCTGACCGCGGCCGAAAAAGCCCTCAGTCCCGGAACTCCGGGCATGTGCAGCACTCTCCCGGACCGGTATTCATTGCGGATTTTTTTCATAAAAAACTCCTTCCGTGCCTTCCCTATTTTCCATCCGGGGACTTCTGCTTTTCCCCCACCTGGGGAGTGCCGGAAACCGGTTCAAGCTCTCCCGGATTGACGATGATGGTCTTCTGAAGATCCCGCACAGGGAAGAGCCATTTGTTGTCGCTTTGTTCCGGAGTGACTCTTATGGGCATCCACTCCTTGCCCTGTTTCTCCCGGACGACGGGATAGCGGTAGGGCACATACAGCGGACGGTTGGCGGGTGCGGGATACTCCTTGTCCAGTTCGGCAAGTTTCTTTTCCGATTCCGCAGCCTGAGTGGTATCCGAATAGTTTTTCACCACATCCGCGAAATACTGTCCGGCGGTCTCCTTCCTTCCGATACTTTCGTAATAGGTCCCGATGGCGTCCAGCCTTCTGGCGATGAAGTCCAGCACCATCTGCCGATGCTTCCTCACCCATGGGATCTCGTCGGACCCGGGATATTTCTTTTCGAACTCGTCCAGCACTTCCAGCGTCCTGCGGCTGTAGGCATTGTCCCCGTCTCCGTTCTTGGCCAGCTGGAAAAGGATGCTGGCAAGCTCCAGTGTGGCATCATGGGCGGCTCTCGTTCCGGAGTAGAGTTTCGAGGCCTCCGTCAGATGGTGCATGGCCCTCTTCACCTTCTGGGTGTCGATGTACAGCCGGGCAAGACGCAGTCTCGTTTCCGGAGAGCGATCCGCGCAGGGGGCGTGCTTGAGCGCCGCCTCGTAGACCTCGATGGTGCGGTCGTCCTTCTGCAGGAAGGGCAGCCAGGAAATGGGGGTGTCCCGGTGTCCCCGGAAATACAGGTCCCCGATGTCGTAAATGCGGTCCACAACGCTGGCGAATTCGATCCCGCTCAGATGATCCCGGATAAGACGCTGAAGGCAGTCGAACTCCTCTCCGTAGAGAGAAGCTTTCCGGAAATTCCTTGCGGCGGCGATGAGGGAGTTGCCCTTGACGGCGGAACTGTCCGCAAGGATCTGGGCGTCCTTGTAATAAGAGGCCGCCCGCCGGAAACTGCCCTCTTTCTCCAGTTCCCGCCCCTTGAGAAAGGCTTCATTGGCCTCCTCGTCGTTCGCCTGCAGCAGAAATGCGGAAAAAAACGCCGCGAAGACGGAAAGGAACAGGGAAAAACTTCCCCTCCCTCTGCGAAAACTCCTCGTCGAATCCATGACGCCTCCCTGTTCCTGCCGATTTTCAAACTGCCGACAAGGAAATGTAGCACAGATTTCCGAAAAGACAAATCCTCAAGCGAAAAAACTTTCCAGAAACTGCCGTGTTTCCGCTTCTTTCCTTTCCGCATTGCCGTTTCTTCCCGAATTTTCCTTCAGGAAACGTAAGAAAAAAGAATTGCATTTTCCCAAATGAGTGCTATCTTATACCCTGTCGGAAGGAACCCTCAATGATTCAGAGAAGGAGAAGAGTTTCATGGAAGCATTTCTTGCATCATTACCCACGATCCTGGAGGGGATCATGATGGCGGCCTTCGGGGCAAGCTGGCCCGCCCAGATCCTGAAAACCATCAAAGTCAAGAATCCTGCGGGAAAAAGCTTTCTCTTCCTGTACCTCATCATGACCGGCTACCTCTGCGGCATCGCCGGCATGATCCTTTCCAAAAAGTTCAATTTGGTGCTGTGGATCGGCTGCCTTGATTTTGCCATGGTGGCCACGGATACGGTGCTTTCCCACTACTACGCATGGAAAATCAGGAAGGCGAAAAAGGATCTTTGAGCTTGCGGGAAGTACTTTCCCCCGGGTGAAAAATTTTTTCGTTTTCCGGGCAATAAAATCTTCTTCCTGTGCGTTCTATGGTCAGACGCGATGAATTCGGCCGGATGACCGGACACGCAAAACAAAAAGGAGCAAGGAATGAAAAGATTTTTGACGGCAGTATTCGCCCTCTCCCTGAGCGCGGCAGTTCTTTTTGACGCACAGGCGCAGAGACCCGACTCTTCCCGCGGCGGCATGAGAGGCAGACCGGGACAGGGCCCCGGACGCACCCAGGAAATGAACGAGAACACCAAAAAGGAGTGGGCGGAACTGCAGACGGCTCTGGCGAAGAAAGACCCCAAAGGGTTCGAGGAAGTCAAAAAACTTGCCGAAACCAACCTGCCCGCCGCATTCAACAAGATGCAGATCCTTGCCGCCAAGGCCGGGCTCAGGACACCCCGGCCCCAGTTCTCCCGGGGCGGGTTCGGAAGACCCCGGGAAGGCGGGAGAGAGGGCTTCGGCGGACGGGGCGAGGGGTTCGGAGGCCGGGGTGAAGGCTTCGGCGGACGGGGCGGCATGAGAGGCCAGGGCTTCGGCGGACGGGGCGGCATGATGAATCCCGGCCAGAAACGCGCCGACGCGGAAGCCAAGATCGCCGAAAAGTTCCCCAGGGAATATGCCGAATACAAGAAGAGCACGGAAGACAACCGCGTCAAGATCAAGGAACTTGCCGAAAAGACCGGGATCAAGCTGCCCGCCAATGCGGAAGAGACCGCCTATGTGACCAAAAAGTACGAAAAGGAACTGCAAGGGCTCCAGTGGCAGGAACGGTTTTCCAAGATGCGGGAATTGATGGAAAAGGAAGGCTATGAGATGGGATTCGGCGGTTTCGGCGGCGGATTCGGGAGAAGGGACGGCGGCAGCTCCGCCAGGCCCGAGCCTCCCGCCAAAAGGGATTTCTCCCGGAACGATCTGGCCAGAAAAGCCAAGCAGCAGTTCCCCGAAGAGTGGGAAGAATATGTCAAGCTCAACAGGACAGACAAGGATGCCGCGAAGGCAAAACTGGAAGAGCTCCTGAAAAAGGTCAAGTAAACCATTGACGGAACAGGGGGCCGGAAACGGCTCCTTTTCCGCGGAGAAGAGATGAATACAGCAAAGTTCAAGGGATTCGCCGTGATCGCCTTCAGTCAGGAAAAACTGCGGGGGGCGGTCTTCCGTCGTCTCAAGACGAAGCATGAACTTGTGCGGCACTGTTCTCTTGTTCCGGATCCTGCGGACCCGGCAAAGACGTGGAAGGAGCTCTTCCGCCTTCTGGCCGTTTCCCGGGACGAGCCTCTTTTTCTCTGCGGAGCCCTGAAGAAAAGCTTCTTCTTCCGCACCCGCATGGCGGAGATCCCCGTGAGGGCCATCCGGGGCGCTCTGGCTCTGGAACTGCCCAGAAGGCGTCTTTCCACCGGGCAGGAGGAAGAGTCCGTCATCCAGTTCTCCCTCCCCGGTTCCCCTGCGGAACGGAAAAACGCCTCCGCGGCGAAGGAGGGAGGGGAAAACGAAAACGGCTCCGAAGAGGAGAGCGGAGAGATCAAGGTCAATGCCTGCGTCTTTCCCGCATCTTCCCTGGAGGAACTTTCCGCCATCCTTCTGCAGTGCGGAAGGAAGGCGGATATGTACGTATACCCCTTCCTCGCGCTTCAGGATTCCGATCCCGCACTGCATCTGCCGGATGTGGAGAAGGATTTCTATTTTGCGGCGGACTCCTGGCAGATGATTTCCGGCGGAGGGGACGATCCTGCGGGCACCAACGGGATCTGGGAAAAGATCTTTGCACAGAAATTCGAACTTCCCTCCGACCTTCCCGTGAAAGAGTTCTTTTCCCTCCTCCTCTGTGCAAGATACTTTCTTACGCCTTCTTTCGCTTCCAGCGAGGCGGGGCTGGACGTCCTTCCCGCGAAACTGCGCCCCAGCAGGCTGAAGCCTCAGCTCAAACTGGGGGCGCTACTCCTTGTCCTCATCCTTTTCAACGCGCTGTGGAGCTGTTCCGGGCAATGGCTCCACAACTTCCGGGAGTACAAGGTCCTGTCCCGGGAAAAGGCCGCGCTTGCGGAGGAGAACCGGAAGCTTTCCGCAAAGATCCGCAAGGTGGAAAAGGACGGCAAGGAGAGACAGAAATACGTTCCCGTGAAGGCGGGCGAAAACGAGATCGTCAGAAAACTGCATGATCTTACCGATTTCCTGCCCTCCAACGTGATGGTTTCCAGCATGCGCTGGAGCGATTCCGGCGTGGATCTCACCATGTTCAGCGAAGAGAGTCTCAATATTTCCGAAACCTTCCGCACCAGATTCCCCTACTGGAAGCTTGCCAACATCCAGCAGCGCAACTTCGGGGGAGCGGCCACCATGATTACGGTGAGGCTCACCAACAGCGATGAAGGCGCTTCTCCGGAAAGAGAAAGGGGGAGAAGAAGATGAAGGAAAAGGGCCTGAAAGGTTTCGTGAAGACCACCCAGGGCAAGCTCATCCTTGTCTGCTGTGCGGTCCTCGTGGTCTGCTGGGGGTTCATGCTTGTCCATTTCGCCGGCGGATTTTCCTCCCTTTTCCCTTCGGAGGAAAAGATCAAGGAACTCAAGCAGGATGTGCGCAAACTGCGGGCGCAGGCGGAGGAACACCGCAAGACGGCGGCAAAGTACGATCTGCAGAAGAAGCTCTACCGGGAAAAGCTCGTGACATACTGGAACGAGGAGCGGGACGGGCTGGTGGACACCGTTCTGCGCAACACCATCCAGAACACGGCCAAAGAGATGGAGCTTACCTTGTCCTCCCTGGGCTCCGTGCGCATCACGAGGATCAACAACGAACTCTACTTTGCGGAGGTGGACAACCTTTCCGCCGTCGCCTCCTATGAAGCTCTCATCAAATTTCTGGCCAAACTGGAAACGATCCGGCCGGCCCTGCACTGGAGAAGGCTGGATCTGCGTCCGGAGCCGGTTCGGCCCGGCGGTCCCCAGCAGAGAGGCTCCAATTCTTCCCAGACCGCCGTTCTTACGCCGGCGGCGACCAGGATGCGCCTCTACGGTGCGGTCCGCGTCATCGGCTATGACGGGAAACTCCCCCTTTCGGAGATCCGCAAATCCCTGGGAAGTTCCGCAAAAGGTTCCTCCGGAACGAAAAACGCCGTTTCCGGAAAGGCAAACGGTTCTTCCCCTGCCCCTTCTCCCGCACAGAACGGCATAAAGAAGGAGGAAAAGAAAGGGGAAAACATTCCTGAAAAGATTCCGCTTCCCAAGTCTCCCCTTGTTCCGGAAAAGCCTGCGGAGAAAAAGGAAGAGAAAGCCCCCGCACAGGGCGCGCTCTCCAAACCCGCTGAATCTCCCGCAGGAACGGCGGAAAACAAGGACGGGAAGAAAACAGGAAACGCTCCCGGGGAAACGCCCGCACAAGGAGGTGCGAAATGAAGACATTTCTCATCATTCTCAACACGATTCTTGCCGCAGTGGTGGTTTTCGGGACTGCGGGCAATCTGCGCAGGGTCCTTGCGCAGAAGCCGGATACCGCGCTTGAGGTGAAGAAAAAGGACCGTTCCGCCGTGAAGAAGAGTGCGCCGGAGCCCGTGCAGAGCAAGGAAGCTCCTTCCCGGGAGGAGATGATCAAAAAGATTACGGAAAGCAACCTCTTCTTCAACGGGAGAAGCCCCAACGCCGGAGTAAGGGGCAACCGGAGAGTCACGCTCACGCTTGTGGGGACCTTCACCATCGGCAAGGTTTCCGGCGCGATCATCAAGCACAACATCCAGCAGGACAACCGCTTCAACGCCTTCGGCATGTTCCGCAGAAACGCTTTCGGCGGCCCCATGGGCGGGCCCATGGGAGGACCTATGGGCGGAGGAATGGGCGGCGGCCCCATGGGCCAGAGGAACGTGAATATGGGAGGCCAGGGCGGCGGCAGAAGAGGCAATTTCGGGAATTCCGGCAATCTTTCCGGCTCCGGAGGGGGCTCCTCCCGCATGAGATTCGGCGCGGGCGCAGGGGGTCCCATGCCGCCTCAAGGATTCATGCCGGGCATGTTTACAGGCATGAATCAGGCCCAGAGCACCTCCGCCCAGACCTATCGGCAGTACGTGCGGGTGGGGGAAACCCTTTCCAACGGCTATACGCTTGTGGAAGTGACCCGCACCGGGGCCGTCCTCACCAGAGGCGGCGACAAGATGGAGCTGGAGATTCAGGACGCTTCCAAGGGGCTTCCTTCCGGACGTTCCGTTGCCAACAGGAAACAGACGCCCCAGCAGATTCTTCAGCAGGGCATGCAGCAGATGCAGAATATCCTCGTCCAGCAGGGCATGCAGCAGAATTTCATGATGCGGCAGATGATGAACCGGAACAACGGCGGCAATCAGAATCAGCGGGGCACGCCTGCCGCACGCAGACGGTAGAGAGAGAAAAATCAACATACAACGCATAACGAAAAGGTCGTAAAAATGAAAAATCGCTTTGGCAGAAGGTTTTTCCTTGCCGTTCTTGCCGGTCTTGTTGCGCTCCCGGCGCTCTTTTTGAGTTCCTGCCAGTCCACGGATGACGAAAAGAAGGAGGAATCCAGGAAAAAGCGCTTCCGTTTTCTGGAAAAGGAGCAGATGAAGCATGTTTCCGCCCCCAAGCAGACGCTGGAGGAGGAAAGGGTGACCAGTGCGGAACGCCCCTTCGACGAAAAGAAGCTCAGGAAGCTGGAAGAAATGACCGCCAGGGACGCGAAGAAGGCTCTTGCCGAGCCCAAAAAGAGCGCATGGCGTTCTCCTTCGCTTTCCGGGCCGCGTTTCTATGACGACTTCATCCTTCTCAATGCCGACGAGGTGCTGGATGTTTCTCTGGTCTTCAACAGCGCCCCCATTCTGGATGTGATCCCCGCCTTCGCGGACGTGCTGGGATTCAATTTCGTGGCGGACAGCGACCTCAAGGGCGTGGTGACGCTCAACCTCAACTCCAAAATGACCCGCCGGGAACTGTGGATGACCTTCGAAAGTCTCCTGCTTCTTTCCAACGCCACCGCCAAGGCGCAGGGTTCGCTCCTGCGGGTGATGCTGCAGAGCAAGGTCAACCAGCAGCCGGACAGCACGCTGGCCAGCCCCGCAGGCGGCGAGATCTACTACCGGCAGCTCCAGTTCGCCACAGGAAGGGAGGCCATGCAGCAGCTCAAGCCCTTCCTGCGCAGGGATGCCATCTGCGTGGAAATGAGCCGCCCCAATGCCGTCATGGTCTGCGATATTGCGGAAAATATTCCCAAGATCCGGCAGATCCTGGAACTGGTGGACAGCCGGGGCAAAAGCTCCTGGCTGAGGGCGCTGCTCCCCTGCCGCAACATCCTTCCCAGCAAGATCGCCGACGAACTGCGGGTGATCCTGCCCACGCTGGGCTTCACGGTCTATCAGACTCTGGACCGGACGGAATCCCCGGGCGCCATTCAGGTCTCCGGGATCGACCGCATCCAGGTGCTTGTCGTCACGGCGGCAACCGAGGAAGCCATGACGGAGATCAGGAAGTGGGTGGAGCTTCTGGATTCCTCCGACTCTCTGGATCAGGAAATGGTCTTCGTATACAAGGTGCGTCACGGCAAAGTGGAACAGCTGGCGCAGGCGCTGGCGGTGATCTATGACTCCTCCGGCTCCACGCTGACCCTCGACACCAACACCGGCAGACAGCGGACCACCAATCTTACCGCGCCCCGGCTGAACACCAACAACCGGGTCAACGCCTCCCGGATGACCGCCAACACCACCGCCACGGGGGCGAGAGGCTCCGTGGTCAACGCCCAGAGCGTGCAGACCGACCAGCACTCCTCTCTCTTCAACACCTCCATCCGCATCTTCGCCGACGGCGTGCTCAACCGCATGATCGTAAGGACCACCCCCCGGACCTATGCCTCCATCAAGGCGCTTCTGGACCGGCTGGACGTGGTGCCCTCCCAGGTGCTTCTGCAGGTGCTGGTGGTGGAAGTCACCCTGAGCGACGCCAACAAGTTCGGGATCGAATGGTCCATGGCCTCCGAACGGGGAGACGCCAACTCCCTCTTCGGGACCAACTACAGCGGTCTGAACCCGGATATCAACACCGTGGGCGGCGGCGGGGACAAGGGCTTTAGCTTCCTCATCTCCAATCCCAAGAACCCCTCCCAGAAATTCGGCTATGTGAAGGCCCTTGCGGGGAACAGCGCCCTCAAGGTGGTCTCCAGTCCCCAGCTTCTGGTTTCCAGCAACAAGGAAGCCAAGATCCAGGTGGGGCAGAGCGTGCCCTACATCAAGGACGGGATAAGCGATACCTCCTCCACCTCGATCCGGCAGAGCTACGACTATCAGGACGTGGGCGTGATCCTCACCGTCACTCCCCAGATCACCAGCACGGAACTCATCGCTCTGGAGGTCAAGCAGGAACTTTCCGAAAAGGTGAATACGCTGGAAGATTTCATCCAGTCCCCCACCTTCAACAAGAGGATCGTTTCCACCGCCATGACCATCGCCAACGGGCAGACCATGGTGATCGGCGGACTCATTCAGGAGAAGGTCAAGGACTCTCTGGATTCCCTGCCCCTCATCAACCAGATCCCCATTCTCAACCGCCTTACGGGCAGTACGGACGCCAGCGTGGAAAGAACGGAACTTCTGGTCATGATCACCGGGCACATCATCAATGAGAAAAGCCCCGTCAAGGACATGATCAAGCGCTACAACTCCGCCATCGACCTTCTGGACGACTACAGCGACAATCTGGGCAACGGGGAGGAGCAGAAGAGCAAATTCGCGCCCCGCAAACCTTCCATTCTCTTCGACAAGGATTTCTGGCTGTGAGCGGCAATCAAACCAACATCATGGATTTCCGCGCCGGAGAAAAGGCACTTGCGGAACTTCTTGCTCCCTACGAGGAGAAAATCGGAAAGAAACGGGATCTTCTCCACGCGGAGGAGTGGGACCGGGAGCTGATCCACAGCGGCATCATCAGCGAATCGGATCTGGTGAAGCTCTACTCCCAGGCCTACGGGACCCCCGTGACGGAGGAAGAGGATCTCACGCTGCCGGACCAGTACCCGGACGCCCCCATGGAGTATTTCAACGCGGTCCCGGCCCTCCCCTTCCTGTGGGATGACGACACCGTGACCTACCTTGTCTGCTCCCCCGCCAAACTGGGGGAGATCGCGCTTCAGACGCAGCAGGTCTGGCAGAAAAAGGCCAACTTCCTCTTCGTGCGCCGCACCTTCCTGGAACGGCTCCTGAGCACGCTTATGAGCCGGAACGACGAGGACGAAACCGCCAATCTGGACGCGGAGGACGAGAACACCCTGCGCACCATGGCGGGCGAAGCAAGGATCGTAAGGCTGGTCAACGATATTTTCACCAGATCCATCGAACTGGGAGCCAGCGACATCCACATCGAACCGGGGGATGAGTATGTTTCCGTCCGGTGCCGGGTGGACGGCGTCCTTACGGAGATCATGACCTGCCCTCTGGCCCAGTTCCCCGCCATCGCCTCCCGGGTCAAGCTTATAGGCAAGCTCAACATTGCGGAAAGCCGCCTCCCCCAGGACGGACGGGCGGATGTGCAGCTCAACGGGAAAATTCTGGACATGCGCATAAGCACGCTTCCCATCCTCACGGGGGAAAGCATCGTCCTGCGTCTGCTCAACCACGAGGCGGTCTCCTTCAACCTTCAGGAGCTGGGCATGTTCCCGGAACATCTGGCCCAGTTCCACAAGCTCATCAACATCCCCCACGGCATGATCCTTGTGGTGGGTCCCACGGGCAGCGGAAAGACCACCACGCTCTACAGCGTCATCAACTCCCTCAACGACCGGAGGAAGAAGATCATCACCATCGAAGACCCCGTGGAATACAAGACGGAAGGGCTGTGCCAGTGTCAGGTCAACCCCAAGATCGGGGTGACCTTCGCGGAAGGTCTGCGCAACATCGTGCGTCAGGATCCGGACATCATCCTCGTGGGCGAGATCCGGGACCGGGAGACCGCCGACATCGCCATCAACGCCGCCCTTACGGGCCACCTGGTCCTGAGCACGCTGCACACCAACGATGCCGTGGGCGCGGTGACGCGTCTGGTGGATATGGGCGTGGAAAACTTTCTGGTCTCCTCGGCGCTGTTCGGCGTCCTTTCCCAGCGGCTTGTGCGGAAGATCTGCAAGGTGTGCAACGGAACGGGCAAAGATGCGGACGGTCAGAAGTGCCGCCGCTGCAACGGAACCGGCTACAAGGGCAGAAGCGGCATCTTCGAACTGCTCTTCATGGATGAGGAACTGCGGCAGGCCGTCAACCGGAACGCCTCCAGTTCCGAACTGGAAAGCATTGCGGAAAAACACGGCATGGTGACATTGAAGCAGGACGGGATCGCCAAGGTGAAGGCGGGGATCACCACGGAAGAGGAGCTGAACCGCTCCACGGCGAATCTGTAGGTTTTGATTCCGCGCAAACGGCGGAGAGGAAAGAATGGGGCTCTATAAATACAAAGCGGCGGCAAAAGGGGAAAAAGCGCGGGAAGTGCTCATCGAAGCGGACTCCCGGCACGAAGCCGACGACAAGCTGCGGGCAAGCAGACTTACCCCCATCGAATTTCTCGGTGACGCCTCCGAAGAAAAGAAGAGCGCCTTTTCCTTCAAACAGAGCAAGATCGACACTTACGACCTCACCAGACAGCTTTCACCCCTTCTGGATGCCTACATCCCGCTGGAACGGGCGCTGGGGATCATTGCGGAGGGGGCGCAGGAGCCCGAACAGAAGGACTTCGTCAACTCCCTGAGAAGGGGACTGCACGAGGGGAAAACCTTTTCGGAACTGGTACGGTCTCAGGGAAAACTCTTCCCCTCCTACTACGCCAACCTCATCGAAAGCGGAGAGGAGACGGGCTGTCTTCCGGAATCCGTGCGGCAGCTGTACAAATTCATGGGGGAATCCAAGGAGCTCAAGGACTTCATCGTTTCCAGCTCCATCTATCCTCTGGCCATTCTTTCCGTAACCGTCATCGTCTCCATTCTTCTGTTCACCGTCTTCGTGCCCCGCTTCGCCAAAATCTTTCAGGATATGGGAAGAAGCATGCCGCCCTCCATGCAGTTTCTTCTGGGAGTAAGCTCTTTTGCCTCCTACGCGTGGTGGCTCATCCCGCTTCTTCTCATCGGGACATGGCTCATCCTGCAGAAAAGCATGGGGAAAGAAGCTCTCTCCCTGAAGGTGAGTCAGCTTCTGCTGAAGATCCCGGTTTTCGGAAGGATCCTTTCGGATCTGGAAATGTGCCGCTACATCCGCACGCTTGCCATTCTCATCGGCAACCATGTGGAGATCATCAAAACCGTGCGCATTGCGGGAAAGATCATCCGCAATCCCGTCATTGCCGACTCTTTTTCCCATGTGGACAGAAAACTCAAGAGCGGGGAAAAACTTTCCGCCGCCTTTGCCGGAAACGCTTTCCTGCCTTCCGGAACGGTTCCCATGCTCCGGGTGGGGGAGGAATCCGGCACGGTGGGAGAAATGATGGGCGGGATCGCTTCCAGGCTGGAAAACGACACCAGAGAGAAGATCAAGCGTCTCTTAAGTCTTTTCGAGCCCTGCATCATCATCTTTCTTGCCGTGATCGTCTTGATCGTCGTCGTTTCGATCTTCATTGCCATGATGGAAATCAATTCAATAAGTCAGGGAGGACCCAAATTATGAAACAACAGAAATCCGCATTGAAAAACAACGGAAAACGCCGCAATTTCACCCTCATCGAAGTGGTGGTGGTCATCATCATCCTTGTTACTCTGGCCTCCATTGCCACGCCCATGTATCTGGGGTACGTGAAGAAGGCCAACGTGGGAGCCGCGCGCACCCAGCTGAAACTTCTGCAGGACGCCATCACCGGCTACAAGCTGGACGTGGGCAGCTACCCGGAGTCATTGAGCAATCTGGTCACCAAGGATGAACAGAACGAAAAATGGGACGGCCCCTACATCCAGCGGATCCCCAAGGACCCCTGGGGCAACGATTTCGTCTACACCTATCCCGGGGAAAACGGGGATTACGATCTCATGAGCTACGGCGCGGACGGTCAGGCGGGCGGCACGGGGGAAAACGCGGACATCACCAGCTGGGACAATTCCGCGGGAAAAGAGTAGGTCCCCGTTCCGGCGCGGGGCAAGGCGCATGAAAAGGACCCTCATGAAATTCGTTCCGCAGAAAAGGGAAGCGGGCTTTTTCCGTGTCCGCCGGAGTTTTTTTACTCTCATCGAGCTGGTCGTGGTCATTGCCGTCATCGGGATCTCTCTGGGCTTCGCAGTCGCCGCCTTCCGGGGGGAGTCCGCTTCCAGACTCATGGAACAGGCGGGGATCGGGTTCGAAACCTTCTGCGCAAGGGCGCGCTTCCAGGCGCAGGAACACGGGGAGGACATCATCGTATGCTTTTCCCCCGTGACAAAGGAGTTCACCACCAAACGGGCGCTTACGGAAGAGGAGCTGGAGGAGGAAGAGCGGAGGAGAAACGAGATCAAAGAGGGGGAGGAGCCCCTGCCCGATCCGCCCATGGAACTCAAATGGAAACTTCCGGACAAGACGGAGATCTCCGAAGAGGACTTTGCCGCCGACGAGGAGGGGGAGGATCAGAGATACGAGATCTTCCGCTTCTTTCCCGACGGAGGCGCTTCGGGGATCCGGAAATTCAAACTGCAGTGCAGGAAACTCTCCCGCACCTACGATATATCGCCTCTTACCGGACTGCTCATCACCGTGAGGGAGGAGGATCTGCCGTGAATCATCGTTCTTCCCGGAAAAACCTTTTCACCCTGATCGAAGTGGTCATAGCCCTTGCCATTCTCGCCATCAGTCTTACCGGGATCCTGGAGATGATGACCCAGTCCCAGAAAAGACTTGCCAAAAGCTACGACAAGTGGCAGAGGATGCACGTGCTTTCCCAGGCGGCGGAATATTATCTCCTGCAGGGGGACGATCCTCCGGATATACCGGAATTCATCTTCCCCTACCGGGATTATCAGGTGGATGTAAGCGTGGAGGATGTGCCGGATCTGCCCGAGGAACTTACCGATCTCATGGGACAGGTCCCGCTGAAATGTCTTACCCTTCAGCTGCGCAAACTGCCGGAAAACGAGATCGTGGACACCTTGAGGATCGACCGGTTGAGCTACGATTCGGAGGAAAGTTCTACCCCATGAAAAGCAGGAAACTTTTCAGGCCGGAGAAAAGGCCTTTCACCCTTGTGGAAATGATCGCCGCCATGGCGGTGATGGTTTTTGTCGGCCTCATCATCGGGACCGCCTCCATGAGTTTCTACAACACCTGGGCAAGGACGGGCAAGATCACTTCCTATCTCAAGGATGTTCAGGCGCTGGACCGTGTCTCCGACAACTTCTTCCGCAACATGATCCCCTTCAAATGGAAGGACGAGGAGGACAACAACAGCGAAAAGTTCGTCTTCGAAGGCAAAAGCGACTCCATGCTTTTTACCGCCCTGCGGAGAAGCCACCGGGGCGACAAAGGGGGGCTCATCTTCATCAAACTCTATGTGGAAAACGAGGAGCTCATTGCGGAGTATTCCGCCTATCCCTATCTTCCGTGGGAGGAGGAGGGAGTCCACCCGACCACCCGGGAGGTGCTCTGCTCCAACGTGGAAAGCGTGAGTTTCCTCTACGCGGAAAAGGACGACGAAAAGGATGACGGACTGGATTTCGCGGAGGAGTGGGACGAAGAGGAACATGCGG
>JAGAEF010000123.1 GCA_017613255.1 Lentisphaeria bacterium | reverse complement strand
TTCCCACTCCGTTCCCTTCTTCTTTTTGCGCCAGCGGGAAGCGCCCACCACGTCGCCTTCGCTGGAGGGTAATTTCGGGTATTCGGCCTTTTCGGCGGAGGGCTGGAATTTTACGGGCGTATATTTGCGGAAAAGCTGGACCGCGTCCCCCGTGGGGATCACTCGCAGCTGATATTTTTCGGCAAGTTTCCCGTAGGAATCGCGGATCTGTTCGTACATGGAAGTCTGGTCGAACCCGAATTGGGCGTATCTGGCCGAATCCACGCGGTAGGCCCAGGTCTGCTGGATGACGATTTCGGCGTTTTTCTGGTGCTTTCGGATGTAGCTGACAAGCTCGCTTGCGGAAGGCTCGTAGGTCTTCCAGTTCCAGCTTTTGGGGCTGGACTGCTGGATGGTGATGATGTCATAGGGCTGATTTTTCAGGAGATCCGGCAGATTTCCCTGATACTGCTTGCTTTTGCCGGGTTTTTCCGAATCCCAGATGGTGACCCTGTAGAGTCCCTTTTTGGGGTCCTTTTCCGCGAGACGGATATTCCTCACATGCAGATCCATCGGGCACCCGCCAATGTAGGCGCTGGTGAGTTTCAGCCGGTGTTCCGGGAAGGAGTGCACGATTTGGGGGAGATTTCTGCCCACGCAGATGGAAAAACTGTTTCCGATCATGAGCACTTTGACTTCCTTTGCGGAAAGCGTGCCGAACATGGCGCCCAGGATCTGTCCGGCAAGAAGAAGTTTTCTTTTCAGCATCATCATTGGTTCCTCCCGTGATATTTGTTGTTTCTTCCATAATATACCTCCCTTTTTGCCGCCTTTCAAGGGCCGTCGGGAGGATCCTGCCCTTTGCACGGGAGACAAAAAAGTTCTTTTTTCCGCTTTTCGGACTTGAATTGGCGTGTCTTCCATGTATATTCCTTTGCAAGAGGCCTTGGCGTGTGCCCGGGGTTTTGCGAACAATAACATGGAGAGAAAAAATGATGAAAAGAATGATTGCGGGAGGATTGCTGGCGGCGGGAATTTTCATGGGGTGTCTGGAGGTCGGTGCGGCATCGGCCGAACCGGTGCAGGCGGAAAAGGGGAAAGTCGCGGTGATCTTTTTCTCCTGGAGCGCCGACGGCAACACCCGTTTCGCGGCGGAAAGAATCGCCGCCAAAGCGGGGGCCAAACTCTACGAGATCAAGGCGGAAAAGCCCTACAACACCAATTACCGGGCCTGCTGTGACGAAGCAAAACCCGAGTGCCACGGAAAACTCCTGCGGCCCATTCGGAAGATCGACGGACTGGATCTTGCCAAGTTCGATGTGGTTTTCGTAGGTACGCCCAACTGGTGGGGGACCATGGCTCCTCCCGTGCGCACCTTCCTCATGCAGAACGCTTCCGCCCTCAAGGGGAAGACCCTCTGCGTTTTCCAGACCAACGGCGGAGGCGGGATGCAGAGAGTGGCAAAGGAGTTTGCCGAGATCTTTCCCGATTCGAAGATCCTCCCCGCGCAGGCCTTTACCGGCAAACTGGTCCGCAAGAGCGTCAAGGCTCTGGACAAATTCGTGACCGACCGCGTGACGCTGAAATAATCCTTTCCGAAAGGAGCCCTATGAAAAAGATCCATGTTCTTCTGGTCAACGGGAGCCCCCGGAAAAACGGGAACACCTTCTGCGCCCTTTCCCAGGCGGCGGAAACGCTGGAAAAGGAGGGGATTTCTACCGAGATCTTCTGGCTGGGGAACGGTCCCGTGCGGGGCTGTGCCTCCTGTTATGCCTGCATAAACAAAAGTCTGGGCAAATGCGTGTTCGACGACGATGTGTGCAACGCTCTTGCGGCGCGTTTCGCCGAGGCGGACGGATTCATCGTGGGCTCCCCCACCTATTACGGACAGCCCGCGGGCGCGCTTCTGGCCGTTCTGCAGAGAGTGTGCTTTTCCGCAAGGAAAGCCGTGGAGGGGAAGGTGGCGGCCTCCGTGGCGGTCTGCCGCAGGGGAGGCTCCACGGCGGCGTTCCAGTGCATGAACATGCCCTTCGAGATGCTCAATACCCTGATCGTGGGCTCCCAGTACTGGAACATCTCCTTCGGACGGGATCCGGGGGAGGCTTCTCAAGATGCGGAAGGCATGCAGACCATGCGCACGCTTGCCCGGAACATGGCCTGGGCGCTCAGGAACCTCCATCGGGAAGGGGCGCTCCCCCGTCCCGCGGGGGAGGAGTGGACGCCTACCAATTTCATCCGCTGAACGTACCCCGTTCCGCATTGCGGAACAGCAGTTTTGCCCGTCTTTCCGGGGCGGGAAGGAAAGGAACATCATGGATTTCGAGGAAAGTTTTCTTCTCAGGGAACTGTACAGGACCAAGCCCGACTACATCGTTTACGTCCCCTCCTGCAAAGGAGATTCTTCGGATCACGGGAATGAACATCTTCACGTTTTCCGGGGAAAGGACGGGAGACTTTGCGCATTGTGGACCATGAGCGCCTTCGAAGGAACCTTTTCCCAGAGACCCGTTCTCTCCTGCAGTTTCGACGACGGCAGAAGCTGGACAAAACCCAAATGCCTTCTGCAGGAGGCCATCGACCCGGAAACGGGAAAGAACATGGGCTCCTGGGCTGCTCCCGCCATATCCAGATCGGGCAGGATCTATCTCATCTACTGCAAGCACACGGGCAAAAAAGCCCACCACCAGCGTGGGGCCATGGCCGTCATGTTTTCCGACGACGACGGGGAGACCTGGAGCAAAGAGGTGATTAGAGAGATCCCCCGCACCAAGTACGATCTGACGGATCCTTCCGAAGCGGTGGACTGGGTCGTCTGGCAGAAGGCGTACCGCCTGAGATCGGGCAAAGTCCTCATGGGCTTCACCCGGGGATGGCTGAGTTATCCGCCTGCGCCCAAGTCCTGGACTCAGCATCCCTGCGGCTGTGAGTTCTTCCGGCTGGACAATCTGGACGAGGATCCGGATGCGGAAGACCTTGTCCTCAATTTCATCACCGATCCGGAAAAGCCGCTTACGGCCCCCATCCGGAACTACGAAAACCGTTTCTGCGCGGAGGAGCCCGCCGTCTGCCAGCTGCCCGACGGTCGGCTTTTCGTGGTCATGCGGACGACGGAAGGGCATGTGTGGTACTCCGTTTCGGAAGATGACGGCGTTTCCTGGCGGACGCCGGAAATGCTCCGGTACACCGACGGCGGAGAGGGCATAGAGCACCCCCTGAGCCCCGCCCCCATGTACGAGACCGCCCCGGGGGAATACGTGCTTTTCATCCATAATCACGACGGGTACGGCGGGCAGAAGGATCCGCAGGCCAAGGGCAACTGGCGCAATCCTCTCTATATCCTCCGGGGCGAATACCGCGCAGGCGCACATCAGCCCGTATGGTTTTCCGCCCCCGTGGAGTGGATGAACAACGGCGGCGTTTCCCTGGAACGCAACGATCTGGCCATCTACGGCGACCTGACCATGGAAAAGGGCGTCCCCGTCCTCTGGTACCCGGACCGCAAATTCTTCCTGCTGGGAAGGAAGATCCCCCGGGAACTGCTGGACAGCATGGTCGTGCCGGAAAAAGGAAATCCCCCGGAGAAAAAGAAATGAAACGCCTTGCGGGGAGACAGCTCCTTTTTCTCCTTTTTTTTCTGCTTCTTGCCCTTTTGGTGATCCTTGCGGCGCTCTTCTGCGGCTCCTCCTTCGTTCCCTACGGAGAATTTTTCGATGGGAACGGCGCTCTCGTGCCCCTTGTCCGCGCCCGCATGAGCCGCATTCTCACCTCCTTTGTGGTGGGCGGGAGCCTTGCCCTTGCGGGATGCGCCTATCAGGCAGTGTTGCGCAATCCTCTGGCGGAACCCTTCATCCTCGGCGTAAGCGGGGGATCCGCTCTGGGTGCGGCGCTTTCCTTCATCACGGGGGCGGCAGTCTCCAGCATCTACGCCATTCCCGCCTTTGCCGCTCTGGGGGGATTGTGCGCCGTCTCCTTCGTGCTGCTTCTGGGGATGCTCAACAAGGGGGACAGCACCAGTCTCCTGCTTTCCGGAGTGGTGGCGGGGACCATCTCCTCCAGCTGTCTCATGTGCCTTGTGACCATTGCCGGAACGCAGGAAATGTGTTCCATGACATGGTTCCTCCTGGGGGATCTTGCCGCCACGGATCCGCTTTTGCTGCGCTTCTTTGCGGTTTTCGCCCCCTGTGTCGCCTTTCTTCTCTGGCTTCTTTCCCCAAAAGCCAACGCCCTTGCTCTGGGGGATGATTACGCCTGGAGCATGGGGAGCGATCCGAAGAAGACCAGTTGTGCCCTGATCTTTTTGGCCTCCCTTCTCACCGCGGGCAGCGTGGCGCTTTCCGGGATCATCGGTTTCGTGGGGCTCATCGTCCCTCATATCCTGCGGAAGTGCGGGTATTCCGACAACCGGAAGCTCTTTCCCCTCTCCTTTTTCGCAGGCGGCGTTTTCCTCATCTTCTGCGATCTTGTTTCCCGGAGCGTCTTTCCCGAAAGGGAAGTCCCCTCCGGCGTCATCACCTCCCTGCTGGGGGGCGCATTGTTCCTGTGGCTTCTCCACGGGCGGAACCGGGAAAGGAGGGGAAAATGAGAAAAGAAGAAAACATGTGTGCGAACGGTAACGAAATCCCCGGACTTTCCGCACGGAACATCTTTTTCTCCCATGAAGGGAAAAGGGGGAAGAATGATTTCTTTTCGGATCTCTCCTTCCATCTTCCCCCCGGAAAAATGACCGTTCTTGCCGGGGGCAACGGGTGCGGCAAAAGCACGCTGCTGAAGATCCTGTGCGGCCGACTGGGGGTGAAAAGCGGAGTGGTTTCCTTTGACGGGACGCCCTTGAAGAAATTATCCTCCTCCCGGCGGGGGGAAATCATCGGACTGGTGCCGCAGGAGCTTCCCCGAACGGAAGAGATGACCGTATGGGATCTTGTCATGACGGGCCGTCTTGCCCGCAGAAGCATTTTCGGACTTCCCGTTGCCTCCTCTTCCGATGTGCAGGCCGTGGAGGAGATCTTGAGGGAACTGGATATGCTTTCTTTTGCGGAAAGGCGATGCTCCTCTTTGAGCGGCGGGGAATTCCGCCGGGCCGCCATCGGGGCGACCCTTGTCCGGCAACTGGAGATCCTTCTTCTGGACGAACCCTGCGCCGCGCTGGATTACCGCCACGAGCAGGAGCTTATGGAACTTCTGGAACGGTTGCGCAAAGAGCGTTCCCTTACCATTCTTCTGGTCTCCCACGATCTGACTCTTGCCGCAAGGTTCGGAACGAATTTCGTTCTCATGAAAGAGGGCTCGATTCTGGCCCGGGGCCTCCCGGAAGAGGTCCTGACTCCCGAGACGCTGGAAAAGGTTTACGACATTCCTTTCCAGATCCTCCGTTCCTCCGGCGGCTTCCCCGTTCCTTTGCCCGGAAACCGGTGAAGCGGACCTCATTGTCGCCGGACCGTTTTTCCACAAAAAACACGGCGCATGTTTCCAGCGGCGGCTGGCTGGGGGGCTGGCAGAAAAAACATTGCGGGCGTTTCCAGCCGGGACGCTTTCGAGGGATGGGAAAGAACACGGCGGAAGTTTCCAGCCGGGACGTTTTCGAGGGATGGGAAGGAACACGGAGGAAGTTTCCAGCCGGGACGTTTTCGAGGGGGGAGAGACAAACGCGCCTGCGCTTTTTTCTCTC
>JAGAEF010000122.1 GCA_017613255.1 Lentisphaeria bacterium | reverse complement strand
TTCCGTGGTGGGGGGAGTGGCCTCTCTGGTGGCGGGGGGGGATCTCAAGGTCTTTACCGTGGGCTTTGACGAGGCCGCCTATGACGAAAGGGAGCAGGCGGCAATCAATTTTGCCAACATGAAAAAGTTTTCCAAAAGCAATTTGACCCATCTTGTCCGCCTCGTGCCCCAGGAAAGCACGTTCCCTCTTCTGGAACGCCTTGCCGCCTCCTACGGGGAACCCTATGCGGACGCTTCTCTTCTTCCCACCTCGTTCCTCTGCGCCTTTGCCAGGGAGGAAGGGTGCTCCTTTGCCCTCTGCGGGGACTGCGCGGACGAGTTCTTCGGCGGGTACGAACGGTATCTGGCCATGCGGTATCTGGCCGCGGCGGACAAAGTCCTTCCCTCCTTCTGCAAAAAGGCCCTTGTGGCCACCGGGAGAGCCCTTCTTTCCGGGACGGGCGGCGAAAGGAAGCTGGCCGCAAGGGGACGGCGCTTTCTGGAAGGAATGGCGAAAAGCGGGAAGGAACGGTATTTTTCCATGATCACCCACATGAAAGAAGAGGACAAACTTTCCGTGGCGGGCCCCCTTTTCCGGGATGCGAAAGTGGCTCCCACTCTGGAAAATTTCGATCCTTCCGGCCTTCTGGATCACGGCACGGCCGTGGATCCCCGGGAGCGCCCCAACGAGTTCGATCTGGCCCACTATCTCCCCGACGACTGCCTCATGAAGGCGGAGCGGGCGGCCAGAAGCGCTTCTCTGGATTTGCGGGCCCCCTTCCTGCACGACAAGATCCTGAATTTCGCTCTCCGTCTCCCCTACTCCTTCAAGGAGAAGGGCGGTTACAGAAAAAGGATCCTGGGGGAGACCTTTTCCGATCTTCTGCCCAAGGGGCTCGTGCACAGGAAAAAGAGAGGATTCGGCGTTCCCCTTGCCGCCTTTTTCCGGGGCGGCTGGAAGGGGGATACGGCAAGGACGCTTCTGGAGGGCACGCTTGTGAAAAAGGGATATTTCGACCCTTCCGGCGTGGAAAAGCTCCTTGACGAACACGTCCGGGGAGGGAAAGATCACAGCTATCTCATCTTTTCCCTGCTGATGGCGGAATTGAGCCTGCGGTAATTACCGGATCTCTCCCCTGCGGCGCATCGTGTAGCAGATGTGGAAAATCGCGGAGAGAAGGACCGCCCCCGCCCCGATGAGGAAGGGCAGTCCGCTCTTTTCCGGCGTGGCGAAAAGTCCGCCCGCAAGGGGGGAAAAGATCCCGCCCACGCCGACGATGGTTTCATTGACGGAAACGTATCTGGAGCGTTTTTCGGCGGGAGCGATGGCGTGATAGACCATGTTCCACGCGAAAACGCCCGAGAAGATCCCGTAGATGAACATGGCGAAGAGAAGAACATGAAAGTTCGTCACCGTTGCGGCAAGGATCAGACCCGCCACTCCGCCTGCCAGAGGGACGAGCACGGGGAAGGGTCTGTACATCCATTTTCTGCTCTTGTACAGCGCAAGCGCCGTAAGGGCCTGCATGAAAGCGATCATGCCTATGGCGATCCCCTGCTGGGTGGTGGTGAGTCCGATGACCTGCCCCCGGTAGGGGAGGAGGGCACGCAGAAGATAGACGGAAAAGTACCCGCCTATCCCCAGCGCCCAGCCGTCTATGGCGAAATCGGGGAGCTTCTCTTCTTTTCCGGCGGCCTCCTGTAATTTTTCCTCTTTCTTTTCCGCTTCCTCCCGGGCGGTCTTTTTGACGTAGGCGTAGAGGAGCAGGGAAATGGCGGTAATGACCAGATTCAGGAAGATGCAGAAATAATAGCAGTATCTCCACCCGCTGGAAGGATCGAACAATCCCCAGATCCCCGCCGCCGCTGCCGGGCCCGCCGCAAGCCCCATGCTCCAGGAAAGGGTGTAGAAGGAGGTGCTCCTGATCAGGGCCGCCTGCCCCTCCACGCCCTTTTCCAGCGCATCCATGACGACCTGAAAGGGCGCATAGAAGAGGACCGTGGAAAATCCGGTGAGAAGAAGCCAGGGATACTGCCACTTTACGTCGCTTACGATGAGAAGCCCGATAAGTGCGGCAATGGAAAGGCCCTGTCCCAGCAGAATGAGTTTCACTGCATTGTCCCTGTTCTGGAAAAATCCCAGCGCAACGGAGGTGATGGTGTAGGTGAGCGCCCATGCGGACATGGCGGCGCCTACCCAGACCGCGTCGATCCCGGCGGCGGCAAGTCTGCGGGCGGGAACGAAAAACAGGAGTCCCGTAACGATGTTCATGAGAAAGGGCGGCAGATAAAACAGGATGCGGAGCATGTTCTTTCCTTGTTGAAAATGGTTTTTCCGGAAGAAAAAAAGAAGCCGGAAAAGTTCCGGCTTCGGGTCATGATCGTTTTACGCCTTGTCCAGAGCCTGAGAAAAGTCGGCGATGAGATCGTCGATATGTTCGATCCCCACGGAAAGGCGGATGAGGTCGGGGGAGACGCCGGCGGCCAGCAGTTCCTTTTCGGAAAGCTGACGGTGGGTCATGCTTGCCGGATGCAGGACGCAGGTGCGCACGTCGGCCACGTGCACGCAGATGGCGGCCAGCTTCAGGGCGTTCATCACTCTCTCCCCGGCGGCGGAACCGCCCTTCACGCCGAAGCAGAGGACTCCGCTGCACCCTTTGGGCAGATATTTTTGCGCCAGAAGATGATTTTTGCCGTTGGAGGCAAGGCCCGGATAGTTCACCCAGCCCACCTTGGGGTGCGTGGAGAGGAATTCGGCCATCTTCTGGGCGTTGGAGGAGTGTCTTTCCATCCGCAGATGCAGCGTTTCCGCCCCCAGCATGGAAAGAAAGGCGCTGAAGGGGGTCTGGGGGTTGCCCAGATCCCGGATCCACTGGACCCGGAGTTTCACCGAATAGGGGCAGGCGGGGAAG
>JAGAEF010000121.1 GCA_017613255.1 Lentisphaeria bacterium | reverse complement strand
CCTCCTCCTGCCGCAGGGCACGGGAGAAAACGGCAAGGTGTCCCCGCAGGTCACAGGGGATGGTCCGCATCCATGTAACATAAAGATTTTCCTTTTCATGAGGCTCCTTTTCCCACAGAAACTCCGTGAGGGTGTGCCCGAAGGAGGCGGCGACGCTGTGCAGGAAATTGTTGACCGTACCATGGAAGGCAAAGCGGCCGCCCCGGCCCTCCCCCTGAAAATCCGTCACCCGCAGGAGTCCTTTTTCCCAGCGGACATCCAGCGAAAACGAGGTGAGTTCGATCACGTCTTCCGCCCCTTCGTTTCCCGGAAGTTCCGGGAAAAGCGGGAGAACGGCCCTCCCCTTCTCCAGGTTCAGACGGAAGGGAAAAAGAACGCCTCTCAAGAGCTTCTTTGCGGAATACTCCGCACGCAGACGCCCCGCATGCACCTCGGGAAAGGTGCCCGGAAACACCGGCGCAAGGGAAAAATCTTCCGTTTCGAATCCGAAGGGGAAAAGCGCTTTCGTTTTGCCCAGCTTCACTTTGAGATCGAAGGCAAGGAAGCTCCGTTCCACTGCGCCAAGCACCTTTTCCGGAACGCCGTGCTTTTCCCAATAGAGGACCAGCCCGCAGTAAACAGCGACGAGAAGGAGGAAAAAGAGCAGGACGCCCCAAAGACAGGCTGAAAGCACCCGGTGTTTTCTCTTCTTCTTTGTCTCCGCGGAAACCTTTTCCTCTTTCTTTTCTTCCCCTTTTTTCCCGGAAGGCGGTGCGGGAGGAGCCGGAACACTGGAGTTTTTTGCGGGAGAATCGGATTTTTTCCAGAATTTTATCCTCATAAGTTCTGCTCCTCCTTTCCGGGAGTTTCCTTTTGGGAAAGATCCCAGTTCACCTTTTCCTGCCCGTGACGCGCAAGAGCTTCGTTGCACCGGGAAAAGGGACGGCTCCCGAAAAAGCCCCGGTGAGCGGAAAGCGGAGAAGGATGGGGGGAACAAAGCACGGTATGGCGCGTCTGGTCGATGAGGGGGAGCTTTTTCCCTGCGGGATTGCCCCACAGAAGAAAGACGATGTGCCGGGGAAAGGCGTTCACTGCGGAGATCACCGAATCCGTGAAGAGCTCCCAGGAGTGCCCCCTATGGGAATCCGCTTCGTGAGCCCTGACGGTAAGGACGGTGTTGAGGAGAAGCACGCCCTCTTTTGCCCAGGGGACAAGGGAGCCGCTTTCCGGCGGAGGAAGACCCGTATCCGCAGTGTATTCCTTAATGATATTGCGCAGCGAAGCGGGCTTTTTCACGCCGTCGCGGACGGAAAAGGCAAGTCCGTGGGCCTGATTTTCGTCATGATAAGGATCCTGTCCCAGAAGAAGGACCTTCACCTTTTCCGGGGGAGTGAGGGCGAAGGCGGAAAAGATCTCCTCATAAGGGGGAAAGACCTGCCCTTTTCCGTACTCCTCCTCCAGAAAGGAGGAAAGGTCCGGAAAAAGCTTTTCCACGCTTTCCCGGAGGAGGCTTCTCCAGCTTTCCGGAAGGGTTTCTGCCAGAGGGCGTCTCATGAAAGGGTCTCCCGGAAGAGAGGCAGTTCGTCGGATCCGTCCGCGGGGGGAGCGTCTTTCCCCTTTTCCTGCGAGGCTTCCCCGGAAGCATTTTCCAGAGAAGCCAGCCAGGAGGAGAGCTCCATAACCTTGATCCCCGCCTTTTCCGCCTTCTGGATCTTGCCGGAAGCGGAAGAAAGGTCGGCGGCCACAAGGAGAGAAAGGGAGGAGGTGACACTGTCCACGGCCTCATACCCGTTTCCTGCGGCCAGCGCTTCATAATAGGAACGCTTTTCCGGCATCTTTCCGGTAAAGCAGATGGTGGGTTTATCCGGTCCGGAAGCTTTCAAAGGATCTTTTTTGCTTACTTTCACATGCAGGACGCTCAAAAGGGAGGCAAGAAACTCCTTTCCTTCGGCAAGGGTTTCCGCAATGGCGGAGGCCCGTTCCGGCCCGATCTGGTCGATGGAGGCAAGCTCCTCCACGGAGAGCGATTCCAGTTCTTCGAGAGTATGCTTTTCCAGGATCCCCCTGGCGATATTGGGCCCGATCCCCCGGATGTTCAGGGAGGCGAGGATCTGCCAGTCGGGAACGTTTCTTGCCGACTGGATCTCATCGTAAAGGTTTTTCGCCGACTTTTCCGCAAAGCCCTCCAGCTTGAGGATGTCCTCCACTTTCAGGGCGAAAATGTCGCTGAGGGTCCGCACGGAAAGGACCTGCATCATTCTGCGGATATTGGGTTCGCCCAGATGCTCGATGCCGATATTTTTCACCGAGGCGCAAAGAAGGGCCAGGCGCGTTTCCGGACAGTCCGGATTGGTGCAGCGCAGTTCCGGAAGATCCCGCACAAGCGTGCTTCCGCAGGAGGGACAGGTCGAAATGACGCACTCTTTTCTTTCCGCGCCCTCCCCCGCCGGACGGGAGGAAAGAATATAGGGGATCACGTCTCCCGCCCGCTCCACGGTGACGATGTCCCCGATATGGATGTCCCGGTCGAGGATGTTCTGAAGATTGTGCAGGGAAACGTTCTTAATGGTGGTCCCGCCGATCTCCACGGGTTCGATGACGGCAACGGGAGTAAGGGCGGACTTGCCGAAACTCCACTGCACGTCCTTGAGAAGCGTTTCCTTGCGCACGCCGCTGAACTTGAAGGCGATCTGCCCCCGGGGGTGGTGGGCGGTATTGCCCAGAGAGCGGGAGTAGACGCTGTCGGCAAGTTTGATGACGATCCCGTCCATGGGATAAGGGAGGGATTCGATCTTTTCCACAAGGGCGTCCCACCTTTCCCGCAGTTCCCGGAAAAGGCATGTCGCCGAATGAAGGGAATAATCCACGAAGGTGAGCTTGGCGTGCTGAAGGAGCATGAGGGAAATATCCTTGAGCCCCATGATCCCGGCCACGGCGTTGCGGGGATTCTTGTAGATCCTGCCGTTCTTGTTGCGGATGCGGCCGTAGAGGGTCTTGAAGTCGTCCGTGCGGATGACGATCTCGCCTCTTGCCCCCTTTCCGAACCGGGCAAGGGGCATGACCCCTTCCGGGTGCTCCAGCTCCAGAAGGGGGAGCTTGTCGGTGATGTTTTCCCCTTCCAGCCCGTCGCCTCTTGTGGCAAGCACGCCATCCTTCCAGATGGCGGAGATCCCGTCGTACTTGGGCTGGACAAGGAGTTTTTCCTCCGGGGAACGGACGAATTTTTCCGCCCAGGAGATCACTTCCTCCTGGGAATAGGCCTTGTCCAGAGAGAGCATGGGATCCGTATGGACGACCTTGCCGGAACCGGCCACGACGGGGGCGTTCACCTGAGAAAGAAGCGGGTGATCCGGGGCAAGTTTTTCCAGATGGCGGACAAGGAGATCGTAAAGTTCGTCGCTGATCTCCGGCTCGGAATCCACCCAGTATTTCCGGTTGTGGTACTCCACGGCGGAAACGGTCTCCTCCAGAGAGAGAGAATCGATCCTTTCTTCCGTGAGATCATGGTATTTCAGCAGTTCGTCCATATTTTTTCCTCCTCCCCCCGGGCGCTTCAGCGCAGGATCTCCTGCAGAAGTTCCCCCGCAAGCTCCTTTTTGCTCTTCAGGGAAAGCTCCTTTTTCGTCCCGTCCGCCCGGTAAAGGGTTACGGCGTTGTCGTTGGAAGCAAATCCCCTGTCCGGCAACCCCACCTGATTGGCGGCAATGAAGTCGAAATTCTTTTTCCGCATCTTGGAAAGGGCGTTTTTTTCCAGATCCTCGGTTTCCGCCGCGAAGCCGACAAGGGTTTGGCCCGGCTTCTTCATCTTCCCCAGACTTAACGCGATATCTTCGGTGCGTTCCAGTTCCAGAAAAAGATTTCCCTCCCCTTTTTTCATCTTCTGTCCCCGGGGATGGACAGGACGGTAGTCGGCCACGGCGGCGCACAAAATGGCAAGATCGCAGGAGGGGAACTCTTCCTTCATGACCCTTGCCATCTCTTCTGCGGATTCGATGGAAAGAAATTTGTGCAGACCTTCCGGCCTTGCCAAACACACCGGTCCGGAAACGAGAGTGACCGTGTGTCCCAGAGCGACCGCCGCTTCCGCAAGAGAATAGCCCATTTTCCCGCTGGAACGGTTGGAAATGAACCGGACCGGGTCTATCTTTTCCCTCGTGGGCCCCGCATTGATCAGGATCCTCATAAAAATCCTTTCTCTTTTGCTTGTCAGAAAGGAGAATTTTCGAACCCGCTTTTCCGCTGTTCCCGGCGGATGCGGCGACATTCGGGACACATGAAAAGCTCCAGCCCCAGAACCATGGAAACCTTGTCCGACTGCCGGACGACGGCAACTTCGCCGTCCTGAAGGATGACCGTTTCCTCCGAGTTGTCGAACGCCATTTCCGCAGGGCCCCGGAGGATCCGCACCTTGATGACGCTCCTTTCGCTGAGCACAAGGTGATTGGTCATATCCGTGCTGTTGCTGAAGGCAAGCCCGATCCCCGTGCGGAAGGAGCCGTGGGTGATGCTTTTGTAGTACCCCGTGGAGCCGTGGACCGTGGCGATGCTTACCCCGTCCCCCACGATCTCGTCGGCATACAGTTCCTCGTCGATCTTGACCTGATACCGGAGGGCGCAGAAGCTGTTTTTGTTGTGGATGAAAATGTCGTTGAGGGCGAAAAACTCCTGCCCGCAGGCCTTCCCGGAAAGCTTGGGAAGCAAGGTGGTGGTCAGCGAGCCGGAAAGGAGAAGATCGATCTGCCGTTCCAGAGAGTGTTTGGGGCAATGGGGCGCCGTCTCCACATCCCGGATGGGCATCTTGGGCAGGCCCGGATAAAAGAGCTCCGCTCCCAGAAGGGCCCCGTCCCCGCCGTAGCAGATCATCAGGTCCTTGCCGGGGGAATCCCGGTCCACGATCTCCACGCCCTTCTTTCGGAGGATCTTTTCGAAAAAATAGGTATTCTTGCCGTAAAGAGCGATCTTCATTTTCCTTTTCCTTCCGTTCTGGCGTACTTTCCGAT